>JBEIUL010000005.1:0-23979 GCA_040374395.1 Phycisphaeraceae bacterium | reverse complement strand
TGAACAGGACCAGCATCGTCGAGTAGACCAGCACCACGCCCATCACGAGCGTGATGTCCTTGCCGAGCACGCCCTCGACGAAGTGCTGGCCGATTCCCGGCACGCCGAACACCCGCTCGACGACGAACGACCCGGTCGCGGCGATCGCCGTCGCCGGCCCGAGGTACGAGAGCACCGGCAGCATCGCGTTCTTCAGGACGTGGCGGAACGCGACCTGCGGCCGCGACAGGCCCTTGGCCCGCGCGGTGCGGGCGTAGTCGGCGGTCATCTGCTCGATCATGCCGAACCGCACCAGCCGCGAGATGTACGCCGCGAACGGCAGGCTGAGCGTGAACGCGGGCAGCACCACGTAGCTCACCCCGCCCCAGCCGCCGATCGGGAAGAGCCTCAGCGACGCCGCGAACACGAGCAGCAGCGCCGCCCCGATCACGAACGACGGCAGGCTGATGCCGACGAGCGAGAGGCCCTGCGCCGCGAGATCGCCCGGCCCGTTCGGCCGGAGCCCGCCGATGATGCCCGCGCCGATCCCGATCGCCGCCGCGAGCAGGATCGCGGTGAAGCCGAGGGTCATCGACACCGGCAGCCCGTCGGCGAGGATCTCGTTCACCGTCCAGTCCTGGTGCTTGAGGCTCGGGCCGAGGTCGAACGGCCGCTCGGCCTTCCCGAGCGCCCACGACACCCCGCTCGCCTTGCCGAGGTAGTCGACGTAGAACGCGACCGGATCGTCGAGCTTGTACTGCCGCTGCATCGCCGCGACGATCTCGGGCGACGGTCGCCGGCCCTCGGGATTCTCGAGCGGATTGCCCGGCACCACCCACAGCAGCGTGAACGTCACCGTGTACACCGCCAGCACGATGAGCGGAACCGCCAGCAGCCGTCGCAGGATGAATGCGGTCACGACGGCCCCCGCACGCGGAACCGGCCGAGTTCCTGCTCGAGCCGCGGATGCTCGGTCAGGCCCTCGAGCCTGGTCGGGTCGTACATGTAGATGGTCAGGTACTGGCAGATCGGCAGCATCGGGACCGCTTCCTCCATGAGGAACCGCTCCGCCGCGGCCAGCTTCGCCAGGCGCTGCGCCGGATCGGTCTCGTCGGCCGCCGCGTCGAGCATCGCGTCGTACTCGGGGTTGCGGTAGCCGCGGTCGTTGTTCCCGTCGGTCGAGCGGGCGAGGTCGAGGAACGTCGTCGGATCGCCGTAGTCGCCGTACCAGCCGCCGCGGGCGACCATGAAGTTGCCGCCCTTCAGGTCGTCCTTGTAGAGCTTGCCTTCCTTCTCGCGGAGGTCGACCTCGACGCCGAGCGTGGCCCGCCACATGTCGCGGAGGGCGAGCGAGATGTTCTTGTAGCGGGGGCTTCCGCTCGAGTAGAGCAGGTCGACGGTCGGGAAGCGGCGACCCTCGGCGTCCTCGACGAGGCCGTCGCCGTCGCGGTCGGTCCAGCCGGCCGCGGCGAGCTCGTCGCGGGCCCGCGCGGGATCGAAGCCGAGGCCCGTCGGGCTCTCGTAGCCAGGAATCGAGCCCGGCGGCACGAGCGTGCCCGCGATCCGCTCGTTGAGCCGGGTCACCCGCTCGACGATCAGCTTCTTGTCGATCGCGAGCGCGAACGCCCGCCGCACCCGGGCGTCCTTGAACGGGTTGACGCGTCCGCCCGGCAGTTCCGGCCGGCAGTTGAACGAGAAGAAGTCGGTGCCGAACGCGTCGAAGCCGCGGATGTTCCTCCGCTCGCCGGGCCCGGGTGGCGGAAGCGACGCGACGGCCCGGTCGATCGTGAGGCCCTCGCCGCGCAGCCGCTCGAACTCGCTGCGGTGCCGCTCGAGGTACGCCCGCCGCTGGGCGAGCATGTCGGCGCGGTACTCGACGAGCGTGTCGGCCACCCAGTCGATCGCCCCGGAATCGCAGGCCAGCACCACGGTGTTCGCGTCCTCGAGCACGCGGGCCTCGATCGACCCGGAGGGCACGTTCTCGCGGTCCCAGTGGTGCTCGTTCCGCTCGAGCCGCATGTCGCGCTTGTATCGCCACTCGACGAGCCGGTACGGACCGTTGCTCACCAGCTTGCCCGGCTTCGTCCAGCCGTGCTTCTGCATCAGGCGGCCGCTTGCCGGATCGATCGACGTCCAGCCCGACACGCTCGCCTCGTGCACCGGGCTCCACACCGGGAATGCGACCAGGTCGAGGAAGTAGGGGACCGGCTTCACGAGCCGGATCACGATCGTCCGGTCGTCGGGCGTCTCGAATCCGACGGTCTCGCGGAACGTCCGCTCGGTTTCCGCCCACAGTTCCGCCGCGTCGTCGGGGCCCGGCGACGGTCGCGTCGCGAAGGCGGCGAGCCGCTCCTGCCGCCACGCGAAGAATTCGGCGGCTCCGGCCACGTGCATGAACAGGCCCGAGTAGTCGGCGGCCGAGTCGGGCAGGATCGCCCGTCGCCACGCGTAGAGGAAATCGCTCGCGAGCACCGGGTCGCCGTTCGACCAGCGGGCGTCGTCACGCAGGTGGAAGGTGTAGGTCCGGCCGTCGTCCGAGACCTCCCAGCGTTCCGCCACTCCAGGCTCGAACGAGCAGTCGTCGGGCTGCAGGGTCACCAGCGTCTCGTAGATCGCCGCCGCCATGCGGAGATCTTGCTGGTACGACATCCGCTGCGGATCGAGGGTGAAGATGTCGGATCGCTGGGCGAAGACCACGTCGGCCCGCGGACGGGGCCGGTCGGCCTGCAACGCGATCAGGACGGCCGCGGCGAGAAGGAGGAACGGGGCCAGCAGCCGCATCGCCCGGAGCATAGCCGCGGCGCGGGGCCGGGCCGCACCGAACGGCTCACTTCGCGGCGTAGGGAGCGGCGCCGATGACGCCCATCCAGCGCTTCACCTCGGCGCTGAAGGCATCCTTCATGTTGCCGGTCCACGAGCTCGCCAGCACCCGGGCCTCATCGTCCTTCGCGCCGGGCTTCGGAGCCGGGTACGCGGCCGGCCGCATGGTGCGATCGACGAGCCGCAGCAGGGTTTCGCTGGTCGCCACCGCGATCTCGTAGGCGGACTGCGTCTCGGCATCGCTCCGGGCGGTTTCCCAGTGGCGATCGGCGGTGTCGAGCACCATCCCGATCGGGCGACCGAGCGACGGGCCGATCTTCGTGGCCAGCGGGCGCGGAAGGTCGAGCCACTGGTTGCGGAGCATGACCAGGGCCCGGGCGACCGAGGCCATCCGGGCATCGGCCTTCGGGCTGGCCGCGACCGAGTCGGCGAGGCCGGTGAAGACCTTCACCTGTCCGGCGAGGGCGGCCTCGGTCGAGGCCGCGGGCAGGCCGGCCCGACGGGAAATCCCGGCGAGAACCTTGATTTCCTGCACCAGGACCTGATCGTCCTTCTCGGCCTTCGCCGCGGCGACGAGGTCGCGGCTGATCCCGTCGCACTGCACCGGGCTGAGGTCGGCGTCGGTCACCGCCGCGGCCAGCGTGCTGGCGGCGGCGAGGCGCTTGTTCGGATCGGACTCGGCGCTCGGCGAGATCCGCTCGACGATGACGTCGACGGCCTCGGGCGAGCGGAGGAAGCGCACGACCTGCAGGGCGTTGACCGCCCGGCGGAGATCCTTCCCCTCGATCACCGGCTTGAGTTCGGCCAGGACCGCCTGCGCGTAGTTCCGCCGGAAGATCGGCGTGGCGGACGGGTCGCGGGCCGGTTCGGTCAGGGCGTTGCGGGCAGCGGTGACCTCGCCGGGGTCGTCCGAACCGGACAGGTCCTTCGCCCAGCGGGTCACGAAGTCCTTCAGGGCGCTGGTCTTGGGCCCATCGAGGGGCGACGTGGCGGTCACGATTGCCCGATCGAGGCTGGAAGCCTGTCCCACGGCGGCGGGCTCGGCGACCCCGAACGCGAGGGCCAAGACGGCCGCCTGCCGGAGCGAGGTACGGCCGAAGCCGGTGAGGGATCTGGTCAGCGTCCGGAACGGAAGGGCCATGGTCGAGCGGTCCTCTCGGGAAGCGCCCCGGAGCCTCCGGGGGGAGGGGCGGACGCTATCCGGGAGGCGGAATGGTGTCAACGAATCGAGGATCCGGACGGGGAACCTGTTCGAACGACTCATCCTGCCCGGCCGGAAAGGGTTCCGATCACCTCCGAGACTCTCGCTCGGGTCGGCCGGGGACCGAAAAAGGCCTACATGAGCGCTGTTCACCCCTCGACCCGAACCGCCTTCGTCCTTGCCGCGGCCGCGATTGCCGCCGGCCTGGGGGGGGCGGTCGCCGCCGGCCAGGCACCGGCCGGTACGGGGGCGGCGCCGACCGCCGAGGCCGCCCGACGCGACGGCCAGGTCACCGACGAGATCCGGGCGGCGTCGCGGAAGCGGCTCTCGCGGATCTTCGCGATGTACGCGTCGCGGGCCATACGCAAGGACGAGGTCTCGCTTGCCGATCTCGAGCTGTCGCTGATCCTGGCCGAGGTGGCCACGCAGCTCGACCCCGACAGCGAGTCCGCCTGGCGCATGAAGCAGGGGCTCGCGACGATCGGGGCGTCGGGCGATCCCCAGATCGAGGCGATCCGCCGCGAGGCCACCGCCCGGCTTGCCCGGCTCGCGCCGGATGACGAGGTGGTCCGCCTCCAGCGCCTCATCGACGTGATCGAGCAGGCCCCGACGGCCGAGGGCCGCATCGCGGGCTATCGGAAGATGCTGGCCCCCGACAACGTCAACCGGCTCGGCCGCCCGATCGCGGCGAGGTTGACGCTCGAGCTGGCCCTGCTCCTGCAGCGGACCGGCGACCTCGAGGGCTTCCGGGCCGCGCTTGCCGAGGCGGTGAATCTCGACCCGAGCTTCCCCGCCGCCGCGGTGATGGCGGCGGGCTACTTCCGTACGACCGCCAGTCCCATCGAGGAGGCCGAGCTGATCGCCCTCGCGATGGCCGCGAACCCGACCGACCAGCTCATGGTGCGGGCTTTCGCCCAGTTGCTGCTCGAGCACGGGGCATATCGCGGCGCCGCCCGCTTCCTCACGATCGCCGCCGAGTCGATCCACGTCGCCCGCCCGGCCGAGATCTACGACCCGCTGCTCGCGGATCTCGCCTTGGCGCTCTGGGCCGACGGCCGGCCCCGCGACGCCGTCGAGGTGCTGCTCAAGCGTCAGCGGGAACTCGACGGCTTCCTCCGCGAGATGATCTCGAAGCAGGATCCGGCGCTCCTCGGCGACACCGAGCGGCTGTCGCGGGTGCGGTACCCGGCGCTTTCCCTGCAGGCGGTGGTCCGCACCGCGATCATCCGCGAGATCGGCAACGACGCCGACATCGCGAAGTCGCTCAGCGACGCCCAGGCCTCTTTCGACGCGGCGGCGACCGCCCGGGGCGGGGACGCCGACGAGGTCAAGCCGGAAGAACTGCAGCAGCTGAACCTCGACGCCGCCTTCTTCTGGGCCGCCCTCGGGGAGGATGCCGGCAAGGCGAAGGACCTGCTCGAGAAGGCTGGATCGAAGCTCGAGGTGCCCGCGGCGGACGGGTTCCGGCTCGAGGGCTGGATCGCCCTGCGGTCGGGCGACCCGGCGGCCGCCGAGCGGATCCTCGCCCCGTACGCCGGGAACGACCCGCTCTCCCGCTACGGCCGGGCGCTCGCCCTCGAGGCGATGGGCCGCAAGCGCGACGCCGCCGCCGAGCTTCGCGGCGTCTACGAGATGGCGAGCAGCACCGTCTTCGGCGTGCTGGCGGGCAAGCGGCTCGCGGGGCTGCTCGGGGCGCCGGTCCCCGCCAGCGCCCTCGCCGCCGACATGGAGGGCATCGCCGAGTCGATCCCGACCGAGTTCGACGACCTCTTCGACCCGAACCGCTCGCCGATGCTGCTCCGTTGCCGCGTGCCGGAAGCGCTCCGCGACGCGTACGAACCCATCCCCGTCACCTTCGAGATCGTCAACAACTCGCGATTCCCGCTCGCGATCACGCCGGCCGGCCCGATCCGCCCGATGGTCGCGATGCAGGTCGCGGTCTCGTCGGCGGGGCGGCCGACCGCCGCGGAACTGCCGTACCAGATGCTCGGCATCGACCGTTCGCTGGTGATCCAGCCGCGGTCGACGAGGAGCGTCACCGTCGACCTGAGTGCGACCGAGGTCGGCGAGGCGATCTCGACCTTCTGCGCGACCGGATCGAGTACCACGATGCGGTGCTACCTCAACTGGATGCCGACCGCCGGCGGCATGAAGGCGGGCATGCTGGGCGATCGCATCGACGCCCCGCAGTTGCGGGCCGACGGCGTGCGGATGAACCCGGAGTGGGTGCGTGAGACCATCATCCGGCTGCGGGAGCCGCGGACCCCCGAGGACCTCGCGAACCTCGCCCAGCTGGTTTCCGCGGCGTTCCGCGCGTCGCAGCCGGGCACGGGCCTCGAGCCCGAGATGGTCGAGGCGCTGGCCCCGACGTGGGACCTGCTCGCCGAGGTGATGCCGAGACTCGACACCGCCAGCCAGTCCTGGCTGCTCGCGACGATGCCGAACACCATCCCGCAGATGCGGCCCGCGCTCGACACGGTCCGCGACTCGCCCGACCCGCTGGTGCGCCTGAGCTACCTCATCCGCCGCTCCGACCGCTCGGGCGATCCGGTGGTCGAGGCCGCGATCGCCTCGGGCGACCCGACCATCGCCCGATACGGCCGCGTGGTCCAGCTCATGCTGCAGCGCGAGGAGGAGATCCTCCGTCGCGACTACAACCTGTCGCCGTCGATCACGCCGTGAGCGGTCCCGAGCCGACGATCGCCGATCCGCTGCTGAGGTCCTTCCTGCTCGGCGGCGGCCGGCGTCGGGTGCTGTCCGCCCTGATCGGCGTCACGGCCCTCGTCGCCGCGATCCTCGCCCTCGTCTGGAACCGCGAGACATTCCACGCGGCCCTCGCCGCACTCTCGTGGGCCGACCCCAAACGCGCGACCGAGCTGATTGCGGGGACGCTCGGCCAGCTGGTGCTCAGCGGTTTGGTCTTCTGGTGGCTGTACCGACGCTTCGTGCCGGTGCCGATCGCCGAGATGACGGCGGTCGTCGCGGCCGCCAACGCGGCGAACTTCCTGCCGCTGCGTCCGGGCCTGGTCGGTCGCATCGCGTACCTGCGGGCGAGGCACTCGGTGCCGCTCGGCGTCTCGGCGCGGGTGACGATCGAGGCGGCGGCGATCTCCGCCTCGGTCGCGACCTTCTTCGTGGCGTTCCTTCCGCTCGCGGAGCGCTCCGGCCTGCCCGGGTGGAGCGCGTTCCTCGCGTTCGGCCTGTCCTCGACGGTCGCGACCGTGTCGCCGATGCTCCGGCCCTACGCGATCGCGTCGATGGGGCGGCTCGCCGAGCTCGGCCTGCTCACGTGGCGGTACCTGCTGGCCTTCGCCCTCATCGGCAAGGAGATCGACCTCGACGCGGCCATCGCCTTCGCGTGCATCGCCTCGGCGGCCTCGATGATCCCGCTCGTCCCGAACGGCATGGGCGTCCGCGAGTGGGCGATCGGGCTGCTGTCGCCGATGATCGCGGGCCATACCCTGCAGGAGGGGATCGCCGCCGAGCTCGTGAACCGCGGCGCGGAACTCGTGGCGAGCGTGCCGGCGGGCGCCCTCGCCGCGGCGTGGCTGTCGCGGCGGCCGGCCCCGGTCAGCCCGTGACGCCGAGGTCCTTGACCGTGAAGAGGGCGTCGAAGCGGATGCCCTCCTTCTCGATGTTCTCGCGGGCGCCTTCCATCCGGTCGATGGTCGCGATGATCGCCAGCACGTTGGCCCCGGCGTCCCGCAGCACTTTCGCCGCCTCGAGGGCCTGGCCGCCGGTGGTCGCGACGTCCTCGACGAAGGTGACCGCGTCGCCCGGCTCGAGCTTGCCCTCGAGCTGCTTCGCGGTGCCGTAGTCCTTCTTCGCGTTGCGCACGAAGAGGCAGGGCAGTCCGGACGCCATGCTCGCGCTCGCCACGAGCGGGATGCCCCCGAGCTCGGCCCCGGCGAGCTTCCGCGTGCCGGCCGGCAGCCGGGCCGCGAACATCCGACCGAGCTCGGCGAGGATCGCCGGCTGCGTCGAGAAGAGGTACTTGTCGAGGTAGTAACTGCTGGTGCGGCCGCTGCGAAGCGTGAAGGTGCCGCGCAGCAGCGAGGCCTCGGCGATCCGGCGGGCGACTTCGGCGCGATCCATGGTCCTCATCCTCCCGGCCGCGGGCTCAGGCGCCGACGCGGCCCTTCAGGTTGTCGAGCACGTTCATGAAGTTGATGTAGGCGTCGTACGGGCTGTCGTACGGCGAGAAGTACTTGTGGACGTCGCCGTCCGCCCAGTACTTCGTGCACATGTAGTACAGGTGGTCGCTCGTGGTGAGCTTCCGCCGGTCCTCGAGCACGTACGGGTCGCCGGCGCGGTGCCGTTCCTTCACCGGGCCCTCGAGGGCGTACAGGGCGGCGACCGCGCCGTCCTGCAGCGGGTTGCCGAGCCACGCCGAGAGGTCGCGCTCGGTGTCGGCCCACGAGATCGGCGTCGGCACCGCGTACTCGCCGACCGGCTCGTAGCGGCTGATGGCGTGCCGCGGCGTCTCGAAGTCGTTGTGCCCCGGGTTCGCGTCGTAGACCTTCCCGGGCAGGGCGTCGAGGAACTCGAAGATCCCCGTGTCGGCCCACTGGTGCTCGCCGAAGGTCTCGTAGTCCATGAACAGGTTGCAGACGTAGCCGTCGCCGTTGATCTGGTTCACCCAGTGGGCGAACTTCTCGGCGGTGAGCGGCCATTCCTTCCAGCCGCGGTTCGAGAAGCGGAAGGCGACGTCGTCCGACAGCCGGTAGTTCTTCAGCAGCAGCCGCAGCGGCCGCCCGTCGAGGTCATCGGCCTGGTTCCCGGTGCGGGGCGGCACGTAGACGTAGTTCGGCGAGCGGTAGCCGAGCAGCCGGTCGACGCCCTCGCAGAGGATCGTCCGGTGCCGGCCAAGCGACGCGATGTGCTCGGCGAGCGCGTCGCAGTAGATGAGCTCGGTGTTGCGGAAGGTGGTCGGGACCTGGCCGAAGGTGTCGCGGATCATCCGCTCCTGCACCTGGATCTGCTCGTCGAACTCCGACCGCGAGAAGAGGAACGAGAGCGAGTGGTGCGAGGTCTCGTTGATGAACTCGCACGCCCCGGTGTCGGCGAGGGCCTTGAAGGTGTCGACCACGTCGGGGCACCACGCCCGCATCTGCTCGAGGCAGGTGCCGCTGATCGAGAAGGCCACGCGGAAGCGGCGGTCGTGCCGGCGCACCAGGTCGAGGATCCGGGCGGTCGCGGGCCGGTAGCACTTGTCGGCCACCTTGCGCATGATCCGCTCGTTCTCGTCGTTGTCGAAGTAGAACGGGTCGGTCGCGAACACCGAGTACCGCCGGAGGCGGTACGGCTGGTGCACCTGGAAGTAGAAGACGACCGAGGCCATGGGGGGCGGATGATACGGGTCGCCGCCCCGGCCGTCGGAAGCCCCGGCTCAGACCCGGTAGTACTCCCGGTACCAACGCACGAATTGCGCGACGCCGTGGTCGACGGTCGTCACGGGTCGGTAACCGGTGTCGCGCTCGAGCGTCTCGGTGTCGCACTTGGTGTCGGGCACGTCGCCGGGCTGCAGCGGCAGCAGGTTCATCTCGGCCTTCTTCCCGAGCTCCCGCTCGAGGACGCGGATGTACTCGAGCAGCTGCACCGGCCGTCCGTTCCCGATGTTGTAGACCCGCCACGGCACGTTGCTGGTGCCCGGATCGGGATCGGCCGGGTCGAACGAGGGGTCGGGCGACGCCGGCCGGTCGAGGGTGCGGATGATGCCCTCGACGATGTCGTCGATGTAGGTGAAGTCGCGGGTGTGCCGGCCGTGGTTGAACACGTCGATCGGCTTGCCCGCAAGGATGTTCTTCGTGAACAGGAACAGGGCCATGTCCGGCCGGCCCCACGGCCCGTAGACCGTGAAGAAGCGCAGGCCGGTCGTGGGCAGCCTGAAGAGGTTGCTGTAGGAGTGGGCGAACAGCTCGTTCGCCTTCTTGCTGGCCGCGTAGAGCGACAGCGGGTGGTCGACGTTGTCGTGCACCGAGAAGGGCAGCTTCGAGTTCCCGCCGTAGACCGAGCTGCTCGAGGCGTAGACGAGGTGCCGGCAGCCGTTATGCCGGCAGCCCTCGAGGATGTTCTGGAAGCCGATGATGTTGCTCTCGACGTACGCGTGCGGGTTCGTCATCGAGTAGCGGACGCCGGCCTGGGCCGCGAGATGCACCACTCGGTCGAAGCGGTGCTCGGCGAAGAGCCGCTCCATGCCCGCGCGGTCGGCGAGCTCGAGCCGGGTGAACGAGAAGCCGTCGCGGGCGCGGAGCCGGGCGAGCCGGGCCTCCTTGAGCGTCGGGTCGTAGTAGTCGTTCAGGTTGTCGAGGCCGACCACGGTCTCGCCGCGGTCGAGCAGGCGGTGCGACACGAACGAGCCGATGAAGCCGGCGGCGCCGGTGACGAGGACGGCCATGGTCCGGAAGGTATCGGGCCGGAAAGGGGGCCCGCTGAAGCGGACCTTCCGCGACGGGCGGCGATCGGGCCTTTCGGGCGCGGTCCGCGATCAGCGGCCGTCGCCCCAGCGGTCGAGCCACGCCTGGAACATGAGCACGTTCCACAGGTCGTGGGCCCGCCGCCCCCGGCCCTCGCGGACCTGCTTCCAGGCCGCGGCGACCGGGCCCGGGTCGAGGTAGCCCTCGCGGGCGAGCCGTTCGGGGGAGAGCAGGGCGTCGGCCCAGTCCCGCAGCGGGCCGCGCAGCCACTCCTCGAGCGGGATCGAGAAGCCCATCTTCGGCCGCTCGAACATCGCGCGGGGGACGCTCCGCTCGAGCACCCGCCGCAGCACCCACTTCCGCTCGCCGGCCCGCACCTTGAAGTGCGTCGGCATCCGCAGGGCCAGCTCGACCAGCCGATGGTCGAGCAGCGGCTCGCGGGCCTCCAGCCCGACCGCCATGCTCGCGCGGTCGACCTTCACGAGGATGTCGTCGACGAGGTACGAGACCATGTCGGCCTGCATCATCCGCGTCTCGAGATCGCGCACGTCGGCGAGCCAGTCGGGTCGCATGATGGGCGGATCGCGGCCCAT
This sequence comes from Phycisphaeraceae bacterium, assembly GCA_040374395.1. GTDB lineage: Bacteria > Planctomycetota > Phycisphaerae > Phycisphaerales > SM1A02 > JBEIUL01. The sequence continues at coordinate 12,970 of JBEIUL010000005.1, read as the reverse complement.
GGTGTCGCCGAGGGCGATGGGCTCGTCGTTCCAGAACGTGCAGAGCCGCAGGTACATCTCCCATGGGTCGTCCGACGCGGCGAGGCGGGCGAGCTTGTGCAGGCGGGTCCCGGGCTCGGTGATGGCGAGCGAGCCCGGCAGGCAGCGGGCGATCGGCGACCCGACGCGATCGAGCAGGCCGGCCGGGCTGCGCAAGGCGAGCCGGGCCGCGAACATCCGCAGCGGCCGCGGCAGCGTCGCGATGCCCTTCCACACCCGCTGCGTCCATTGGTAGCGGTAGTACCCGCCGAAGAGCTCGTCGCCGCCGTCGCCGGACAGGCTCACCGTCACCGCGCTCCGCGCGGTCTCGCTCACGAGCAGCGTCGGGATCTGCGACGAGTCGCCGAACGGCTCGTCCCAGATGTCGGGCAGCGACGGGATCGTCGCCAGCGCCTCCTCTCCCGAGACGAACCGCTCGACGTGCTCGGTGCCGAGGTGCCGGGCGACCTCGCGGGCGTACCGCGACTCGTCCATCTCCGACTCGCGGAACCCGATGGTGAAGGTCTTCACCGTGCCGGTCGAGAGCCGCCGCATCGCCGCGACGACCGCCGACGAGTCGATGCCGCCCGAGAGGAACGCGCCGAGCGGAACGTCCGAGATCAGCCGCAGCCGCACCGAGTCCTGGATCGCCGCGTCGACCGCGTCGATCGCCTCGGCGTCGTCGCCGCGGAACGGATCGCGGACGCCCCGCTCCGCGGCCGCCTTCGCCGACCAGTACCGCTCGAGCCTCGCCTCGCCGCCGTCGAGGCGGTACGTGAGCAGGTGGCCCGGCGGCAGCTTCCGCACGTCCTCGTGGATCGAATACGGCGTGGGCACGTACGCGAATCGAAGGTAGAGGGCCAGCGCCGCGCGATCGACGCCGAAGCGCATCCCCGGCATCGCCCGAAGGCCCTTCAGCTCGGACGCGAACACCAACGTCCGCTTCGCCTCGTTCCGGAAGACCGGGTTGCCCGGCGGCGTCGCGCCCGCGAGACCCCAGTAGAGCGGCTTCACGCCGAGACGATCCCTCACCAGCGTCACGGTCCGCTCGCGGGCGTCGAAGACGGCGAACGCGAACATCCCCACGAAGCGGGTGACCGCGGTCCGCACGCCCCACTGCTCGAACGCGGCGAGCATCACCTCGGTGTCGGAGTGGCCGCGGAACGAATGCCCGAGCGACTCGAGCTCCTCGCGGATCTCGCTGAAGTTGTAGACCTCGCCGTTGAACGCGATGGTGAAGCGGCCCGAGGCGCTCGCCATCGGCTGGTGGCCCTCGGCGGTCAGGTCGAGGATCGCGAGGCGGCGGAAGCCGAACCCCGTCCGGGTGCTCTCGTCAAAGAAGATCCCCGAGTCGTCCGGCCCGCGGTGGCGGATCGCGTCGCTCATGCGGCGCAGCGTCTCCTCGGCCGACGCCCGGTCGCCGACGAGTCCGGCCTGGTCGATGAAACCCACGAAGCCGCACATGCGCAGGGGGGAAGGTACCAACCCGCCACGGGCCGCCCGCCGCCTCAGCGGGCGACCGGCGGCCCGAGCCCGACGCCCGGCCCGCGTGGCAGGCAGCCGAGGCTCGACACGAGCACGAGCGGGACGACCAGCCGCACCGGCAGGTTGATGCTGTCGAATCCGCCGGCCACCCACCATGCGACGATCGCCCCGAGGAGGCCGCAGGCGACCGGCCGGACGGAGGTCGATCGCCACGCCGACCGCAGGGTCGAGGCGAGGGTGATCGCGAGCAGCAGCACGCCGACCAGCCCCTGTTCCGCCAGGGTCAGGAAGTAGATCGAGTGGGGGTGCGGAGCCGAGAAGAAGGCCCGCTCGCGGCCCGGCACGCCCGCCGCGTACTCGGTGATCCGGGGGCTCGCCGCGAACCAGGTCGCGGTGCCCCCGGTGCCGAGACCCCCGATCGGATGCTCGCGGAAGGCGTCGGCGGCGGCCTGCCACCAGAGGATCCGCTGGGAGATCGAGCTGTCGGGGGCCGACGCCCGCGTGTCGCGAACCGTGTGGACGAGCGACTCGGGTCCGATGCCGACGGCGGCGAGGCCTGCCGCGACCGCCACGACGGCCGGCGCGGCGGCCGCGAGCAGCCAGCCGCGGGCACCGAGCCCGTACCGGATCGCGAGCGAGACGACGAGCGTCACGCCCCCGACCGCCGCCCCGACCATCGCCCCGCGACCCGCACCGAGGGCGACCGACGCCACGCACGCGAGCACCGCAAGCCCGAGCGCGATCCGCCCCGCCCGCCCCTTCGCCTCGGCGAGCCAGCCGAGCGCCACCAGCAGCGCCATCGACGACACCGTCGCGACGTGACCCGGATGGGTCGCGAGCCCGTCGAACCGCGGCTGCCATTCCGGCCGCCACGCGGGAACGCTCGCGTGGATCGCCTGCGCGACGCCCTGACATGCGGCCCCCGCGATGAACGCCCCGAGGATCCACCGCCACGACCGCGACACCAGGAAAAACGCCGGGAAAAGCAGGATCGCCGGGAACCCGCCGAGCGAATCGCCCCAGTCGAGGAGGTCGGGCGCCCACAGCCCCGAGATCGCGGCCCACGAGAACCATGCGAGCCACGCCGCGACCGGCAGCGACCGGGCCAGCGGCATCCAGCCCCGCCACGCGTTCGGCAGCCGAAGCAGCGCATAGGCGACGAGGAGGGTCATCGTCGCGCTCGCGACCGCGGTCGAGATGCTCAGCCCGAACGCCGCCAGGCCCGCGAGGGCGGTGTGGACCCCGTCGCCGACCGGATCGCGTCGCCGCGGATAGTCGACCGCATCGCCCACCGCCTCGGGTCCGGCCGGCGGCGGCCAGGCTCTCGGCGGTCGATCGAATCGGTTGATGAGCGGCATGGCGAATCGCGTCGGCCGGTTCAGCGCCCCGCGGTTTCCCCGGCCCAGCGCTCCAGCCCGACGCCGCGCCCGCGGGGCAGCGCCACGACCGCGGTGAGCAGCATGAACATCGACGCGGTCCGCAGCGGCAGGTTCAGGCAGTCGAACGCCGCCGAGCCGAGCCAAACGACCAGGCCCGCCAGCACGCCGCACGCGACGGGCCGGATCGCGGTCGCCCGCCACGCCGCGGCGAGCGTCGCGAGGACGACTCCTCCGAGCCACGCGAGCCCGACCACGCCCTGTTCCGCCGCGATCAACATGTAGAAGGAGTGCGGATGGCGGGCCGCGAGCGTCTCGACCGGCATTCGCTTCTCCTCGGACATCCTCGCCACGCGGGCGTTCCGCTCCGAGAACGAGTAAAGCGATCCCGTGCCGATCCCGCGAACCGGATGTTCGCGGAACGCATCGAGCGACACGCCCCACCAGAGGTACCTCGCCTCGACCGAGCTCATGCGTTCCGGCTCGTCGGCCTTCAGGTCCTGCAGCTGGAAACGGAACGATGCGGGACCGCGGCCGGTCGACGTCAGCCACGCGAGGCCGCCGATCGCGACGACCGCCGCGAGCAGCGCGAACCGCAGCCGCCCGCTCCGCCACGGGATGCCGAACCGCCACGCGAGCGAACCGCCCGCGACCACCACGCCCAGGCCCGTCGCGAGGATCCCGCCGCGACCGGCCGCGAGCACGATGCTCACGCCCGCCAGCCCGATCACGGCCGCCGCGGCGACCAGCGTGCCCGTCCGCCGGGCCTCCCGCATCCACGCCACGACCAACACCAGCGTGATCGCCGCCGAGGTCGTCACGTGTCCGGGATGCGACCCGATGCCGGGCAGGCGACCGGTCTCGGTGATCGGGACCTGGTGGATTCCGAACGCCTGCGCGACCTGCACGCACGCCTGGACCGCCGTGCCGGCCACGAACGCCCCGAGCAGCAGACGCCAATGCCGCGCGAGCGGAAAGAGCGCCGGCAGCAGCGCCACGCACCAGAACGAGCCGAGCGAATCCCGCCAACGCTCGAGATCCGCCGACCAGAAGGCGTTCAGCGTCGTCCACGCCGTCCAGCCGATCCAGAGCCACGCGATCGGCGACCCCGCCAGCGGCACGAGCCCCCGCCACAGGTTGGGAAGTCGCAGCAGCGTGTAGCCGACGAGCAGCACGAAAGACACGCTCGTCAACGCCGTCGAGAGGGCGATCGACGCGCAGAAGAACATCGCCAACGCCAGGTGCACCGCGGTGCCGAGCGGATCGCGTTCCTCGGCGAATCGCACCGAGTCGCCGATGCCGTCCGGATCGCGCGGCACCGGCCAGCTCCGGGGTGGCCGTGCGAAACGGTTCAGGATCGGCATCGTCGTATTATGGTCCCGCCGCCACGGCCGTGGGTCGTGTCGCTGGAGGTCGCGTGGCTCGAGTCGCGGTGGTCGGCGGGTTCGGCGATGTCGTCGCGAAGGTCCGCGGGTCGCTGTTGCGGGCGCTCCGGGCCGAGGGCCACGACGTGCTCGTGTCGGTGCCGTCGCCGTCGTCCGAAGCTCGTACCGAGGTCGAGGCCGCGCTCCGCTCGTGGGGGGTCGAGCTCGACCTGGCGCCGCTCGACCGTTCCGGCCTCAATCCGCTGCGCGAGCTCGCGCTCGGCCGCCATTACCGCACGCTCTTTCGCCGTTGGCGTCCGGATGCCGTCCTCGCCTACAACCCGAAGCCGATCTTCCAAGCGATTCCCGCGGCCCACGCGGTCGGAGTCCCGCGCCGCGCCGCCCTCGTGACCGGGCTCGGCTTCGCCTTCCTCGACCGGTCGTGGCGAGGCCGGATCCTCTCGCGGGTCGCGTGCCGGTGGTACGCCCGTTCCGCCCGCCTCGCCGACTGCTTCCTCTTCCAGAACCCCGACGACCGAGCCGAGTTCCTCGCGCGCGGGCTGCTGCCCGACGGTCTTCGGATCGTCGAGCTGCCGGGTGCCGGCGTCGATCTCCGGCGATTCGCCTTCCGGCCGGCGCCGCCCGCATCGGAAGTCCCGACATTCCTGTTCGTCGGCCGCCTGCTCGGCGACAAGGGCATCCGCGAGCTGGCCGCCGCGGCCCGGATCCTGCGCGGCGAGCGGATCCCGTTCCGCCTCCGGCTGGTCGGGCCGTTCGACGAGAACCCCAGCGGCCTCCGGCCCGACGAGGTCGCCGCGTGGGTGTCCGAGGGGCTGCTCGAGGCCGCGGGCCGGGTCGAGGACGTCCGGCCCGAAGTCGCCGCCTGCCACGTGTTCGTGCTGCCCTCGTACCGCGAGGGCTCGCCGAACGCGACGCTCGAGGCGATGGCCACCGGACGGGCGATCGTGACCACCGACGTGCCCGGCTGCCGCGGTACGGTCATCGAGGGCGTGAACGGCCACCTCGTGCCGGCCCGCGACGCCCCGGCTCTCGCGCGGGCCATGCGTTCGCTGGCCGTCGACTCCGATCGCGTCCGACGGATGGGCGAGGCGAGTCGACGCCTGGCCGAGGAGCGGTTCGATGCCCGCGAGGTCGACCGTCGCATCATCGACGGGCTGCTGGGTCGCGCCGGATAGACTGCGTCAATGCCGCAACCGGAACGATGCCTGGTCACCGGCGGCGCCGGGTTCATCGGCAGCCGCCTGTGCGAGGAACTCCTCGCGGCCGGGCACCGGGTCCACGCCCTCGACAACCTCTCGACCGGTTCCATATCGAACCTCGCGGCCGTCCGTGATCACCCGCACTTCACCTTCGAGAAGGGCGACATCCTCGACGCGGCGGCGGTCGACCGGGCCGTCGCGGAGGCCGACCGGGTCTTCCACCTCGCGGCGGCGGTCGGCGTGCGGCTCATCATGGAGCGGCCGGTCGACACCATCCTGACCAACGTCCGCGGCACGGAGAACGTCCTCGCGGCCGCCTGCCGGACCGGCGTTCCGGTCCTCGCGGCAAGCACCTCCGAGGTCTACGGCAAGCTCGGCGGGGGCGGCACGGTCGCCGCCGAACGCCTCGCCGAGGATTCCGACTGCGGGATCGGGCCGACCTCCCGCCGCCGCTGGGCCTACGCGTGCAGCAAGGCCCTCGACGAGTTCCTCGGCCTGGCGTACTTCGACGAGCGGAAGCTGCCGGTCACCTTCGTGCGGTTCTTCAACACCGTCGGTCCCCGCCAGACCGGCCAGTACGGGATGGTCATCCCGAGCTTCGTCGACCGGGCCCTGCGGGGCGAGACGATCGAGGTCCATGGCTCGGGCCGCCAGCGGCGGTGCTTCGCCCACGTCGATGACGCGGTCCGGGCGGTCATGTTGCTGGTGGCGTGCCCGGGTGCGGCGGGGCAGGTCGTGAACGTCGGGAACGACGAGGAGGTCACCATCGACGAACTCGCGTCGCGGGTGGTGGCCAGGACCGGCTCGCGGTCGTGCATCGTCCATGTCCCGTACGAGGCGGTCTACCCGACCGGATTCGAGGACATGGAGCGTCGTCGTCCCGACCTGTCGAAACTCGAGCGGCTCGTCGGTTGGCGTCCGCGTCGCTCCCTCGACGAGATCCTCGACGACATCATCCGCACCCGCCGCGGGCCGGCGACCTGATCGCGGGCCACCCTCGGGATTTGCGGGTTTCCCCGTTCCACCGTAGCCTCCGGCCCCCGCCCGGGTGCGGGCCGTCGCGATGACGCTGCCGACCTACTCCATCATCACCGCGACCCTGAATGCGGCCGGTTTCGTCGACCGTTCGCTCGCAAGCGTGTTGAGGCAATCGGTGCCGCCGCGCGAGCTCATCGTGGTCGATGGCGGCTCGACCGACGAGACCCGTTCGATCGTCGAGCGGGCGGCGCGAATCCGCCGTCGCCTCGGCCTCGAGACCCGCGTCCGCGTGCTTCATCGCGCCGGCGGCGGTCTCGCCGGCGCGTGGAATCGCGGCATCGCCCGCAGCCGCGGCGAGGTGATCTTCCTGTTGAACGCCGACGATTGGCTCGAGCCCGACGCCGCCCGCAAGGCGCTCGAGCGGTTCGCGTCGGATCCGGACGTGGGCATCGTGCACGCGAAGGCCCGCATTCACGACCGCGAGGGCACCGCGATCGGCATCTTCGCCCCGACGCTCGCCCACCGCATGGGCCTCAATTGCCGCACCGTGCACTGCTCGACGTTCGTCCGGCGCGAGGTCTACGAGCGGGTCGGCGGTTTCGACCCGAGGTTCCGGACCACGCTTGATTTCGATTTCATCGAGCGGGCCTTCGAGGCGGGGATCCGCTTCTCGTTCATCGACGACGTGCTCGCGAACTTCCGGCTCGGCGGCATCTCTTCGGTCGAGGTGCGGCGCGCCGACTGGGAAACGCTGCGGATCGGCCTGCGGCACTCCCGCGCGAAGTTCCCGCCGCTCTTTGCCTACGCCCTTCGCCGCGCGGTGCTGCGGCCGCTCGGCTTCCAGGGGCTCCGGGTCTGGGCGACGCCCGAGCCGATCGACGCCGGCTGGAGTCCGGCGCTCGCCGGCCTCGAGGAAGTCGAGGCCCGTCCGGCGCTCGCCCGCCGGCCGGTCCGACGCGTGGTTGCCTCGGTCGGCTGACCGATGGCGTCGCCGCCGCTCATCTCGGCGGTCGTCCCGTCGCTGAACCAAGGGGCCTTCATCGCCGACGCGGTGCGGAGCCTGCTCGACCAGCACGATCCGGCCCTGGAGATCCTCGTGATCGATGGCGGCTCGCAGGACGAGACGCGGTCGGTACTCGAGCCGTTCCGTCGCGACCTGCGTTGCCTGCTCTGCGAGCCCGACCGCGGACATGCCGACGCCCTCCGGAAGGGCTTCGAGCGGGCTTCCGGCGAGTTCCTCTGCTGGCTGAACGCCGATGACATGCTGCTGCCCGGCGCGTTTGCCGCCCTCCGCGCGGCGCTCAAGCGGAACCCCGACGCCACCTTCGCCCACGGCGAACGGGTCTTCATCGACGCGGCCGGCCGCGTGACGGGTTTCCGCACCCTCCCGTGGCGATCGCGATACGCCCTCACGCGATGGCCGTGGCTGCACCAGGAGACCGCCCTGTTCCGCCGTCGCGACGTCGAGGCGGTGGGGGGCATCGATCCGAGCGTGGCGTTCGCGGTCGACTACGACCTGTTCGTCCGGCTGCTCGCTCGTGGGCCCGCAGCGTGGGTCGCTCGCCCGCTCGGCGCCTTCCGCGTCCATCCCGGTTCGAAGACGGTTCGCGAGTTCGCCACCGTCGGTCGGCCCGAACGCGATCGCATCGCGCGGCGACATGGCGTGGCCCCACGATGGTTCGAGCGGCCGATCGGCGTCGCGTTCTCGGCGTGGATTCGGATCGCCAGCCGGCGGGCGGCGTCGCGTGATGGCGTTCCGCCGCGGGGAACGAACATCCGATCTTGGGCGGGGGAAGGCGTTTAGACGGCTACGCTTTGGTTATAGGACGTCAATTGCGTTGAATCTGTTTGGATCCGGGCAACTTCATCGCCGTACGGAACATTCCTCTTGCAACCGGCTTTCCGGCAGGGGTAGTTTGCATCTTGTCGCGGAGGTGAACGGCGTTGGAGGAGACGCCGTTTGCCCCGCGACGTTTGTTTTTGCCCGCGGAGCCTCCGGACCGACGTTGCCGCGGTGCGACTCGCCCTTCCGATCGTGTGCCTTGCCGGGGCCTGCTGGGCGTCGCCGAGCGATCAGGACCGACGCATCCTGATCGAGGACGCCCGGCTCGCGTCGGGCCGCCTCGTCGACATCGCGGTGGTCGACGGCCGCATCGCCGAGATCGGCGAGATCGACGCGGTCGACAGTGACGTCATCGTCCGCGCCCGAGGCGGCGATGCCGTTGCGGGTCGCCGTCGCCGGTTCGACTCGGCACCCGTGTGGAGTGAGCTGGTCGAGGGACCAGCCACGGGAGTCACGTCGGTGGTCCTTCCGGTCGCGGGCATCCGCCGTGACTGGCTGGAGGGAGTCCGCGAGCGAGCGGCCTGGATCGGCCCGCGGCTGGCGGGCGAGGCCGACCCGCCGCCGGCGATCGAGCGTGGAATTCCCGCGGAAATCCTGCTGCTCGAGCCCGAATCAGGAGCCCTCAGCCAAGCGGTCGTGGGCGACCGGGTCCTCCGCCGCGCCGACCTCGAGACCCGCCGCGAGATGATCGTGTCGGCCCGTCGCGGCCTCGCGTCGCTGCCCTTGCCCGAAGCCGGGATGCGATCGATGCGACTCGATGCCGCGGGCCTTCCGGTCGGTCGCGTCGACGTGGACGCGGATGGCCGCCGGATCCACGAGCGGACCGTCTCGCCGAATCCCGGTGATCGGGTGTGGGAAATCACGAGCTCGCAGTCGGGATGGACGGTCGTCCTCCGCGAGTCCGGCCGGATCCTCGCCACCATCCGTCGCGACGGCTCCGAAGTGCTCGCCGAACGCCCCGACGGCGAGCGGATCCGAATCCCAGCGGCCGACGGCCCGCCCTCGATCGATCTTGCCGCAACCCTCGCCGCCGCGGGCGGCTCGCTGCTGCGGCTGGAGGTGGGCGGCACCGCAGAAAGGCCGCTGGTCGAGATCACGGTCTCGACCGAGGGCCTGTCCGTCCGCCCGGACCGGATGTCGTTCCGCCGCGTGGCACCCGACGCGAGCCCGCTTCCGGTCGCTCCGGGCGAGGCCGCCATCGAGTTCTCCTCCCCCTCCGGCCGCCGGGGACTTGTCGTCTTCGGCAAAGATGGCTTTCCGTCCCGGGCGTGGGAAACCACTCCCGCGGGCGACATCGAATGGATTGGCCTGCCCGGAGCCCCCCTCGGAGGGGCCGGACCCGGTCCGGAATCGTCCCCGGACGCAACCAAACGGCCCTGAATCGGTCAGAAGCAGGACATACAGTCCCCACCCTTGCGTTGGGCGGCCCTCGTTTCGCCTCCGCTCGATCCCGGAACCCCCTCATGCGACACCACGTCATCGCCCGTACCCGCCGCTTCGCCTCGACCGCCGCCGCGACGCTCGCGATCCTCACCGCGACCCCGATCGCGTTCGCCCAGTCGGGCAATCCCGGAAACCCGTCCGGCGGACAGGCCGGTGGCCAGGACGGCGGACGGCAGGGCGGTGACGGTCAAGGCAATCGCCGGGGCGGTGGCCAGGGCGGCGGAGGCCAGGGCGGCGCCGGTCGCACCGGCCGCGGCTTCCCGGGCGGCGGCGGAGGCGGCATGGCCGACATCCGCGAGCAGCTCGAGCCCGACTTCATCCGACGCGACGTGCCGATCTTCATCCAGCAGCTCCAGCTCGACTCGGCCCAGGGCCTCGTGCTCGAGACCCTGATGGGCGATTACGAGGAGTCGTACCAGACCGCGTCGACCGAGGTCCAGACCGAGATCCGCGACCTCGGTCGCCAGGTCTTCTCGTCGATGGTCTCGCCCGAGATGCGCGAGCGGATGATGACCGTCGGCCAGGAGGTCCAGGAGGATCTCCGCCGCCTCTCCGAGGAGCGCGGTGCCCCGCTCAGCGAGGAGGAGCGACGCACGTTCTTCCGCGAGCGGATGCAGCAGATCCAGCAGCAGATGGCCGCCGAGCGGCAGGCCCAGGGCAACGACGAGATGAAGCGGCTGATGGGTGACATGTTCACCCGCTTCGAGCAGTGGCGGGTCCAGAAGGACAGCATGCGGAAGGACTTCGTCGACGGTCTCAAGGCGACGCTCTCCGAGGACCAGCTCGCCCTGTGGCCGGCCTTCGAGCGGTTCCTCAACCGCGAGAAGACCCTTCCGAAGTCCCGCCTGATGGGCGAGGGCGTGAATCTGATCCTCGTCCTCGACGAGCTCGAGCTGCCCCCCCCGGCGTTCGAGAAGGTCGAGCCGCTCCTCGACCAGTACGAGGTCCGCCTCGACGAGTCGCTCCGGGCCCGCAACGACTACCTCTTCGAGAGCACCGCCAAGCTCTTCAAGGCTCTCGAGCAGGGCGACGCCGACGAGGCGAACCGCATCATCGAGCGGCAGGTCAAGCATCGCACCGCGGTCCGCGACGTGAACGACGAGTTCCGTACGACGTTCGTCGCCGCCCTCGGCGAGGCCCCCGAGGCCAAGATGCTCGAGTCGGCGATCCTCGCCGAGGCCTACGAGCGGGTCTACCGCACCACCAGCACCCGCCGGGCGTTCGATGCGGCCATGGCGATGGAAGGCCTCGATCCCCTGGTGCGGGACGGCGTCGTGAACCTCGAGCAGGGCTACGGCGTCGAGCTGAACGACATGAACCGCGACCTGTACGACACCATTCGCAAGGAGGAGCCGAGCCGCACCACCCGCGATGCCCAGCGGTTCGTCGGCTTCGTGACCGCCGCGATGAGCGGCGACTTCTCGGCGATGGGCGGCGGCATGGGCGGATTCGGCGGCATGTTCGGCCGCGGCGAGGACGCCCCCGATCCGGTCCGCGAGGGATTCGACAAGCGTGAGAAGCTCGAGGACGGGTATCTCGAGCGGCTCAAGCTCCTGCTCACCCCCGAGCAGTTCGCGACGCTTCCCAAGCCCGAGCGGGGCGGCCGCGGCGGGGCTGGTGGCGGAGCCGGCGGCGGCATGACGGCGATGCTCGACCGGCTGCCGGCCGACCAGAAGGAAGCGATCCTGAAGGCCGCCGACAAGAACGGCAACGGCCAGATCGACGACGACGAGCGCGGCGACGCGTTCCGCGCGATGCGGGAAATCGGCGGCTTCGGCGGTCGGGGCGGCGAGCAGGGCGGTGGCCAGGGTGGTGGCGGTCGCGGCCAGGGTGGCGGCGGGCGTGGGCAGGGCGGAGGTCAGGGCGGAGGTCAGGGCGGAAGCGCCGGAAACTGACGGCGCCGATCACCTCGATCAGCATGGATCGTCCCGGGACCTCGCCCCATGCGGCGAGGTCCCGTTCATTTCCGCGATCCGCGTCGGGTCGGCCGGCCGACGGTGTCCGTCGGATCCACCGATATCCTCACCGGCCATGGCATCGCCCGGAAGCGAGGTCGATCCGCTCCCCGCGGATCCCTGGTCATCGGAACGGCTCGCGTCGCGGCTCCGCGATGACGACCGTCGGTGGCCGCCCCCATCGCCGCTTCCCGACGATGAATCGCTGGCGAACGCGACCGAGGCCTTCCGTCGGGCGTGCCTTCCCGAGCTCGATCACCCGGACCAGGCCACAACCGCGCTGGCGTCGAACCTTCACGCCGCGGCCGACACGCTCGCCCGGGAGGCTGGCCATGCGTTCGCCTTCGCCGAACCCACGGGCGACTCCATCGCGCGGTCTCGTGCCTCGGTCGAGGCCTTCCTCGCGGCCCTGCCTTCGGTCGCCGAGCGGGTCTCCTCGGACCTCCACGCGGCCTGCGATCGCGACCCTGCGGTCCGCAGCCCGTCGGAAGTCGCGCTCTGCTACCCGGGCCTGCTGGCCCTCTCGACGCATCGCCTCGCCCACGAGCTCTTTCGGCTCGGCGTGCCGCTGCTGCCGCGGATGATGTCGGAGCGTGCCCATCGCCGCACCGGGATCGACATCCATCCGGGGGCGGCGATCGGACCGGGCTTCTTCATCGACCACGGCACCGGCGTCGTGATCGGCGAGACCACGGTCATCGGGGCCCGCTGCACGATCTACCAGGGCGTCACGCTCGGCGCCCTGTCGTTCCCGCGCGACGCGGACGGTCGCCTGGTCCGCGGCACGAGGCGGCATCCGACGCTCGAGGACGACGTGACGGTCTACGCCGGCGCGACCATCCTCGGCGGCGACACCGTGATCGGCCGCGGCAGCGTCGTCGCGGGCGGCGTCTTCGTGACCCGCAGCGTACCGCCCGACCACGTCGTGCAGGGCCCGCGGGTCGAGCTCCGCATCCGCTCGCACAAGCGGGACGAGCTGTGATCGATCCGGCCGCCCCGCGTTCGCTGGCCGCGACGTTTCTCCAGCCGCGGGTGCTCGTCATGGCCTCGCTCGGATTCGCGAGCGGGCTTCCCTACGCGGTCGCGAACGAGACGGGGACGCTCCTGCTCGCCGACCTCAAGGTCGACCGCACCGCGATCGGCGTGATCGGGGCGATCTCGGGCATCTACGCGTTCAAGTTCCTCTGGTCGCCGCTCGTCGACGCGCGTCCGGTGCCCGGCCTCGGTCGGTTCGGCCTGCGCCGCTCGTGGCTGCTCGCCACGCAACTCCCGATGGCGATCCTCATCG
>JBEIUL010000369.1:0-3030 GCA_040374395.1 Phycisphaeraceae bacterium | reverse complement strand
TGGCCCATCGAGATCCAGGCGTCGGTGTAGACCGCGTCCGCGCCCCGGAGCGAGGCGAGGTCGTGGGAGACCTCGACCGAGCCGCCGCCGGACTTCGCGAGGTCGCGGGCCCGCGCGACCGCCTCGGCGGGCGGGGCGTGGCCCGCGGGCGTGATCGCGACGAAGCTCGCGCCGAGGATCGCCGAGAGCTCCATGAGCGAGCGGCAGACGTTGTTCCCGTCGCCGACGAAGGCGAGCCGCAGCGACGAGGGGCTTCAGGCCGTGCTCGCGCAGGGTCAGGAAGTCGGCGAGGGCCTGGCAGGGGTGGGCGATCTCGCTGAGGGCGTTGACCACCGGCACCGACGCGTGGGCGGCCATCTGCTCGATGGTCCGGTGGGCGTGGGTCCGCAGCACGAGGCACTCGGCCCACCGCTCGAGGTTGCGGGCGTAGTCGGCGATCGACTCGCGCTCGCCGATGCGGCTCGCCTGGTGGTCGAGATAGACGCAGTGGCCGCCGAGCCTCGCCACGCCGATCTCGAACGAGACGCGGGTGCGGAGCGACGGCTTCTCGAAGAGCAGCACCACCGACTTCTGGGCGAGGGCGTCGCGCAGCGGGCGGTAGTCGCGCTTGATCTCGGCCGCGAGGTCGAGCAGCGCCGTCGCCTCGGCGGCATCGAGGTCGCCCGCGACGAGCAGGTCGCGTCCCTCGAGCCGGCGGGCGGCCGATGCGTCATGCGGGATCGTGGCGGTCGGGGGCGGGGTCATCTCGGCGTGGCGGTTTCTTCGGTGGGAAAAGTGCGAAGGGATAGCACGAACGCGGCGGCGCGTCGACGCTCAGGTCGCGAGGGCGGCTTCCGGCAGGAAACGGGTGCCGCAGGCGGCGCCGCCGCGGGCGAGCCGTAGCAGCGATTCGGGGTCGTTCCAGCCGGCGATGGTGACCGGCACGCGGGCGACCGCCGCGGCCTCGAGGGCCGAGCGGACCTTGGGGATCATGCCGCCCGAGATCGTGCCGTCGGCGACGAGGGCGGCGAAGCCGGCCCGGTCGAGCGAGGCGAGCGTCGACCCGTCGCGGCCGCGGACGCCGGGCACGTCGGTGAGCAGGACCAGCCCGCACGCCCCGACGACCGGGCAGAGCGCGGCCGCCGCGTCGTCGGCGTTCACGTTCAGGAGTTCCCCCGCGGCGTCGAGGCCGATCGAGCTGACGACGGGCAGGAAACCGCCCTCGAGCAGCGTCCGCACCAGCGAGCCGTCGCCGCCGGTGACCTCGCCGACGCGGCCGGGATCGAACGCGAACCGCGTCGACTTCCGCGTCTCGCAGAGCCAGCCGTCGCCGAGGCAGATCCCGACCGGGGCGCAGCCCGAGTCGGCGCCGAGCGAGGCGAGCAGGCCGACCAGCCGCTTGTTCACGAGGCCGGCAAGCGTTGCCGCGATCTGCTCGACGTGCTCGGGCGGCGTGATGCGGATGCCGTCGCGCTTCTCGCTCGCGAGGCCGAGCCGCTCGAGCTGCCGGTCGACCGCGACGCCGCCGCCATGGACGAGCACGGCGCCGCCGGGAAGCTCGCGATGCAGCGTCGCGATCGCCGCGAAGGTCGCCGCGAACGCGTGCGGGTCGTCGAGCAGCCGCCCGCCGACCTTGAGGACGAGGGGGCCCCCGTTCGGGACGCCGTTCGGGCCGGCGGCGGGGTTCAGGCGGTCTTCGCGCATGCGTGCTCCGGCATCAGTCCGAGGGTGCGAGGCAGTCCGAAACGCAGGTTCAGGCACTGGACGGCCTGGCCGGCCGCGCCCTTCACGAGGTTGTCGATCGCGCTTGCGACGATCAGGTGGCCGTCGCGGACCGCGAGGCCGAGGTGGCAGCGGTTCGATCGCTCGACGTCGGCGACGGCCGGGAACGATCCGGCGGGAAGGATCTTCACGAACGGCTCGCCGGCGTAGCGGGTCGCGAGCGCCGCCCGCACGTCGGCCTCGGTGATCCCCGGGGCGAGGAACGCGTGGATCGTCGAGAGGATGCCGCGGTCCCAGCACCCGAGATGGGGCGTGAAGCTGACGGCGGTGCCGGCGTGTTCGCACATCTCGGGCTCGTGGCGGTGCTTGAACACGCCGTAGGGCTGCATCGACACCTCGCAGAAGAGGCTCTTGACCTCGGGCTTGCGGCCCGCGCCGCTCACCCCGCTCGTCGCGTCGACGATGACCGGCAGGTCGTTCCGTAGGAGCCCCGCGTCGACGAGCGGCCGCACCGCGAGGATCACCGAGGTGGGGTAGCAGCCCGGCACCGCGATGAGGTCGGCCGCCGCGATCGCCTCGGCGTTCAGCTCGGCGAGGCCATACGCGGCCTTCGCGAGCAGGTCGGCATGCAGGTGGGGGAATCCGTAGTGACGCGGGTAGGCGGCGGGATCCGAGAGGCGGAACGCCGCCGAGAGGTCGAGGGTTACGATCCCGGCCCCGACGAGCCGCGGGGCCAGGTCATGGCTCGCCTCGTGCGGCGTCGCGAGGAAGACCGCGTCGGGTCGGCTGGCGATGAGCGCCTCGGCGTCGACCGGCGTGACCGGCCGCTCGCACCGGCCGGTGAAGCGGGGGAACAGCTCGTGGAACCGCGGGGCGGCCTCGCCGCCCGCGCGGCGATCGGAGCCGTGGAGCGAGGCGATCTCGGCCTCGGGGTGGGCGAGCAGGATCTCGACGAGTTCGGCCCCGGCGTATCCGGGGGCGCCGACGATGGAAATGCGCAACGGAGGGAGTTCCCGAGAGGAGGTGCGAGAGGGGCGTTCAGCCGAGGCCGGCCAGCTTTCGGAAGCGGCCGGCGATCCGCTCGGCGGCCGTGGCCGACCGGGCGGCGAGGAAGACGGTGTCGTCGCCGGCGATGGTCCCGAGGCTGCCGTCCACCCGGCCCCGGTCGATCTCGACCGCGAGGGCGTTCCCGTGGCCGGGTCGGGTGCGGAGGACGACGAGCGTCCCGCCGACGTCGAGGCCGACAAGCTCGCCGCGGAGCGTCCGGGCGAGCCGCTCGCCGGGGTCCTCGGCCGCGAGCGGGGCGTCCGGCAGCAGGTAGCCCTGCGG
>JBEIUL010000204.1:0-5022 GCA_040374395.1 Phycisphaeraceae bacterium | reverse complement strand
CGTCGATCGGCGAGGCGATCGCGAAGGACCTGCTCGCCCGCAAGCTGGTGCCCTCGATGGTCTCGCCCCGCGACGCGATCGCCCTCGCCCGGCAGAAGGAATCCGGAACGCGGCCGCTGTCGATCGCCGCGATCGGCCGCGAGCTTGACGCCCAGCAGGTCATCTACGTCCAGGTCGACGCGTTCTCGCTCGCCGGCGACGGCGGCACCGAGGGAGCGGGCTTCGGGTCGACGCCGACCGCGAGCTGCCGCGTGAAGGTCATCGACTGCGTGGCCAGCGCCCGCGCCTTCCCGATCGGCGACATCGGCGAGGGCGGCCGCGTGGTGACGAGCCGCATCCGCGAGGTCGATCCCGACGCGATGCGGACCGTCGCCTCGCGACGCGGCATCGAGGATCGGCTCGCGGCGAGGATCGCCCTCGACATCGCCGAACTCTTCTACGAGCACGATCGGATCGATCTCGGCGAGAACCTCGGGACCCGCTGATCCCGATGACGGTCGAGGACGTGCACCTTCCGACGGGCGAACCCGGACGTGGCTACTGGCCTTCCGCGCTGCACGTGATCGATGCCCGGTCGCCGGGTTCGGGCCTCGGTGCGGTCCGCATCGCCGCGGCGATCGCGGCGGCGGCGGGAGGCTCGCATCGGATTCTCTTCCTCGGCCCGGCCCGCGAGATCGAGACGGCCGGGGCGGTCGCGGCCGAGACGGGTGCGGCCGCGGGGACGCTCGTCGCCGGACCGTGCCCGCCGCTCGGCGATCCGACCCTCGCGGTGCGTCCGCTCCGTCGCGCGATCCGTGCGATCGAGGAGAACGGCGACAAGTTCGAGGTCCTCGTCGGCTGGGGAACGGCCCCGGCGGTCGCGACGGCGCTCGCGATGCCCAGGAGGCCGCGGGCGACGGTCTCGACGGTCGGTGCGATTCCCGATCGCCGCCTGCTGCGGCTCGGGCGACTCGGCCCGGGGGCGTTCGCATGCCTCTCGACCGAGGCGTCGCGATCGTTCGTCGCCGCGAGTCCGGCGTTCGGACCGATCGCCGAGCTTGCGGTGCCGAGCGCGGCCTGGCGTCCGGACGGCGACCGCGCCGCGATCCGCGCCGCGTGGAACGTCGACGAGCGGGCCGTCGTCGTGGGAATCCTCGGCGACGACCCGCGCTGGTGCGACCTCAAGCATGCGATCGACGCGGCCGGCTTCGCGGCCCCGGCCGGCGTGCGGTGCATCCTCGTCGTCTCGCCGCGGGCGGCGCGGCTGGCGCCGGCCCGTGAGTGGACCCGCACCCTCCGAGACTTCAGCATCCCCTCGCTCGGCGGGGGTGATCCGCGGTTCTGGATCACCGATGCCCGCGTCGATCGCCCGTGGTCGATCGCGGCCGGCCTCGATGCGGCCTACCTGCCGGGCGACGGGATCGCGACGGCGGGGGCCGCGGCGTTCGCCGACCGGGTCGGGGTCCTCGACCGGCTGCTCGGGCGGCTCGCGAGTGCCGACGCGAACGGTCGGCCGATTCCGGTTCCCGCCTCGCCGCTCGCGTACCTGTGCGCGATGGCCGCGGGCGTTCCCGTCCTCGGCGACCGGGCGACGGCGCCCGCCGCCGAGTGCGATGACTCGACCTCGATCCTCGGCGATTCCGGAGACCGGGTCGCCGCGTCGCGGGCCGTGCTTTCGCTCGCGGACGATCGCACCGCCCTCGCGGCGATGGTGGCTTCGGCCAGCGAGCGGCTCGGGCGCCGCCACGGCCCCGACGCGATCGATCGCTGGCGGCGGTTCCTCGCCTCGGCGTGAGACCGGTCAGCGGCGAGGAACGATCGCTTCCGCGGCGTCGCGGTAGAAGGTCCGCAGCAGGTCGTCGGGCAAAGCGAACCCCCGCAGCGTCGGCGCGTCGTGGGGACCGTGGCGTTCCGGCGCGACCATCGCGAGATCGGGATCGCCGATCGGCGACTCCATCTCGCCGTCGGCCTCCCACATCGACCGCAGCGCCCAGTAGCGGCTGGCGTAGAGGTCGAACGCGTCGTCGGCGCTGTCGGCCTTCGCCTGCATCTCGGTCTTTTCCTCGCCCGGCTTGAGATGCTCGTCGGTGGTCACGATGTCCGAGCCGAACAGGATCCGGCCGCGGTGCGTGCGGAGGAACGCGATCACCGCCTCGCGCGGATGACGCGAGACCTCGCGCACCATCCACTTGGTCGCGCTCGCGTCGAGGTGGAGGTTCGGGTTCCGCCGCAGCAGCGCGTCGAGGAACGCGAGGTCCTCGGGCCAGCCGCCGAGGTGGGCGGCGATCCAGCGGCGGTGGCGGAAGCGATCGAGCAGCGACTCGAGCGGCTCGTAGTGGGAACGCTTCGTGCCGTAGCGGGCCGCGTCCCGGTATCGGGTCTCGAACCAGGTGTCGGGATCGGCGACGTGGGTCATGAAGGTCATGCCCAGCGAGTCGGCGAGTTCCATGGCCCGCAGCCGGTCGGGACTGTCCAGCCGCAGCAGGTCGGGATCGCCCGCCTCGTGCCCGTAGTCGATCGCCCGCGGCGCCGCCCAGAACTTCACGATCCGCGCCCCGAGATCGTGGAAGCGGCGGATGTTCTCGAGGAAGCCCGGACCGTTCGCGTGCCGCCGGTCCTTCGAGGCCCAGTCGGGGATCGCGATGAGCTCGAGCCGTTCGCCGAGGACCTTCCGCACCGCCTCGACCTCGTCGAGGGCGGTCATCGACCAGACCCGCTCGATGCCGTAGAGGTCCATCGCCTCGCGCATGAGCACGGCGGCCCTCGCCCCGTTCACGTGGGTGTGGGCGTCGATGATCCCGACCGGCGGCGCGGGAAACGAGCCGGCCTCGGAGCGGTAGTCGAGCGCGAAGCGGTTGGACGGGTTCCGGAAGCGACCGGGCGGGGTGACGAGGGTCCGCGGTGCGGCGGGCATGGGCCGGAGTGTAGGACCGACGCCTGCGGCCGCCGCCCTTTCAGCGCCGACGCGAACCCGGGAGCGGGCCGTGGACCGGCAACCGCTTCGGGGGCGAGGTCTCGGCGCGGCCCGGCGTCGGCTTGTCGACCGGCGGTGTCGGTTCCTCGTGCACGCCCGCCGAATGCACCAGCCCGACGTAGAGCTCGCAGCTTCCCTCGACGTCGAGGTGCCGTACCAGCTCGCACTCGAGCCACGACGCGACGCGGCGGGGAATCGGCACGCCATGGCCGGTGATATGAAGCGGCATTCCGATGAACGGGTCGCCCTCGGGGCGCGGCTCGTCGTCGTTCTCGCCGAAGTTCTTCCGCAGCAGCCGGTCGTCCTTCCTCGGCTCGCACAAGCCGAAGAACCGGGCGTCGCGGATGATCGGGCTCAGCGGCTGGCCCTTCTCGATGGCGACCAGGACCATGGGCGGCGCGGCCGAGACCTGCTGGATCCACCGGGCGAGGATCCCGCCACGGAAGTCACCGAGGCCCGCGGTGAGGAGGAAGTCGGAGCAGGGGATTCGCTCGAGTGCCTGCCGGCGAACATCGACGATCGAGGCGTCGGCGGCGGCAGGGGAGGAAAGGAGAGGATCCACAATCCGCACGGGGGGCACTCCGAACGACCATCCCCCCGGACGGCGGTCAGGCATTGCGATCTAACTCTCGCAATATGCCACGCTTATGAACGAGGTCCAGCCCTGTCCGCCCAGATTGCTGCGGGCCGGGGATTGGGACCCAGCCGGGCGACGAACCGCCCTCGCGACGGAAAACTTGAGATTTTAGACCGGATTGTGGGGCGAAGTGTTGCAATGTGTGGCAAGGTGGCTAATCTTCCCCTCGCCGCCCGAGTCCCGTTCGCCCCGTGAACGTGGGCAACTCCATCGGGCCGGCAGCCTCGGAACTTCGGCGATTCACCCCGTTCGGAACCGGATGCGTGCACTTCCTCGGCGAATTCGAACACTCGCTCGACGCCAAGCAGCGGCTGGCCATCCCGGCCGAGCTGCGGGACGTGCTCAAGCCGAAGACGCACGGCGAGGCGTTCGTCGCCGCTCCAGGATCGAACGGCACGCTCTGGCTCTGGCCGGAACTCACCTTCGAGGCGCTCTCCACTGCCCTCGGCGGCTCGATCGTCGGCGACGAGGATCTGCAGCAGTTCGAGCGGCTGGTCTTCTCGCAGGCGGCCCGATTGCCGCTCGACACGGCGGGCCGGGTCCGCATCCCCGATCGACTTCTCTCCGCGTACGGCCTGACCGGGTCGGTCACGATCCTCGGCGTCCGCGATCACCTCGAACTGCTCACCCCCGAAGCCTGGCGCGACGAGCAGGCCCGCCTCAAGCCGCTCCAGCCCGACATCTGGAAGCGGGCCCGGCAGGCGCTTGCCGAACGCAAGGCGGGAGGCAGCTCCGCGGGCTGACCCGCGGTGGATGGAACACCCCGCGTCGGACGCCGGACACGGCCTCGACGCGATTCACCCCACGCTGACCCCCTCGCGACGCCACGGATCGGCGCCGCGAACGGTCAGCCCGGATGGGACGGTCAATCCCGCCATGGACGGCGGGCGAGGCCAGCGGGCGGCGCCGGTGAGCGGACGCCGCCGGCCCACCATCTGACCGGGGCGAGCGGGCCACGGATCGGCCCGCGGCGGCACCCCTCCCCGAGGCACGGACGCCTCGGACGCTGCCGGAAACGAACGACCCCCGCGCCGGAAACGACGCGGGGGTCTTCATTTGCGCGTGATGGACGAACTCAGCCCGGGCCGTCGGCGGTTGGTCGGATCGAGCCGATCACGCCCGGTCCCTCGGCTCGGCCGTCGCGGAGGATGATCTCGGCAACTTCCTTGCGATGGACCTCGACGTCGCGGGGGAACCCGAACGCCAGACGGATGCGATCGCCCTTGATCGAGACCACCTTGATGGTCCCGAGCGGCTTCGCGGGGTCTCCGATGACCACTTCCTCGCCTTCCCGACGGGTGATGACCAACATCGCCAAGGCCTCCTGCCAAATCCACTCCCGCGATCGTGCGAGGAGCATGATGAAGCCGAATCGGAGGTTCACCCGGACCGCATTCCACCTCGGTCCGGATCCGATCGACTGTTTGAGGGT
>JBEIUL010000252.1:0-4425 GCA_040374395.1 Phycisphaeraceae bacterium | reverse complement strand
GCCGGACCGCTCACCGAACGCGGTGGCGGGCTGGTCGCGGTCCGGAACGAGGCCGGCAGCACGGTCGTCCAGCTCGCGAGCGTCGAGGACGGCGGCGGCCGCATCGCGGTCGGCGTGCCCGACGGGAACGCCGCCGCGGTGCTGCAGGCGCTCGGCGGCGACGGGGCGATCCTCTCGCTGCTCGGCGCGGGCAAGCGGCTGGCGACGCTGTCGGCGAACGCGGCGGGCGGCCGGTTCGAGATCGCCAATCCCGCCGGAACCGAGACGATCGTCGCCGGCGTCGACGCCGCCAGCGGCGCGGGCGCCTTCAGCCTCCGCGGCGACAAGGGCCAGGAACTGGTGCGGATCGGCGTCGACGAGCGCGGCGCCGCCGGCGTCATCACCAGCTTCTCGCGCGACGGCAACGAGCGGAAGTCGTACGGCCCTCGCTGATCGCCGCCGTCCCGAACGGTCGAACCTCCACCACCGGATCCCGCACGCCCATGTTCAACCTTCCCCTGCTCGGCCTCGTCGCGACCGCCTCGTGCCTCTCGATGCAGGCGAACCCGACCCCGCCCGTCCCGACCCCGCCGCCTGCGGCCAGCGTCGCCCCCGAGTTTCCGGCGGAGTGGTTCTGGAATCTCGAGGGCTCGCTCGCGAAGCATCGCACGATGGTCGGCAAGCCGCCGCCGCCGCTGGGCGTGACCGGCTGGGTCGGCGACGCGGTGACGCTCGAGTCGCTGCGGGCCGAGCGGAAGGTCGTCGTCGTCGAGTTCTGGGCGACCTGGTGCGGCCCGTGCGTGCAGAGCCTGCCGAAACTCGCGGCCCTCGCGGCGGCGCATCCGAAGGACCTCGCGATCGTGGGCGTCCACGACTCGAAGCGCGGCTCCGAACGCATGGTGGAGGTCGCGCGGAAGGCCGGCGTGACGTACCCGCTCGCGATCGACGACGACCGGAAGAGCGAGAAGGCCTGGAACGTGTCGTTCTGGCCGACGATCGCGGTGATCGACCGCACCGGCACGCTGCGGGCGATCGGGCTCAAGCCCGAGCACGTCGGCGACGCGGTCGCCCGCCTGCTGGCGGAGTGACCGTCGCGGCGGTCAGTCGGCGGGACGGAAGGTCATCCCGCTCGCGAGGTACATGTTCACGAGCGTGCCGCGCGGGAACTCCGAGGCCGACTGCCCCGGCTCGAGCGTGAGCCACGCCGGAACCGCGAGGTCGACGAGCAGGCGGTTGCCCGCGGCGTCGGCGTCGAGCACCGTGCCCTGCACGATCCGCGGATGACCCCAGAGCGGCTCGATGAACTTGCCGCCGCCGTGGGCCTTCGAGAGCTTGAGGGCCTTCCCGTGGATCGTCCCCCGCACCCGCCGCGCCGCGGCGCTCGGCTGAAGCCGCGACGGGTCGCCCTCGCAGGCGAGGTGCAGCCGGTACTCGGTGCCGGGCACGCCGAGCTCGAGATCGCCGTCGTCGCGGATCGAGAGGAGCGTGAGCGAGCAGAGGTCGCGGGAGGCGGTCTTGGAGGCGTCCATGGGCCGGGAAATCTAGCACGCCGGCGTCGGCCGCGGTCAGGCCGGCCTCCGCCGCAGCGAGGCCACGAAGTTCGCGAGGAGCCGCGGCCCCTCGACGGTCAGGAAGCTCTCGGGATGGAACTGGACCCCGTCGAGCGGGGCCCGCTCGCTGCCGGGGCCGGTCCAGCGGAGGCCCATGATCTCGCCGCGGGCGGTCCGGGCCGAGACCTCGAACTCGGGCGCGACCGTCGCGGGATCGACGACCAGCGAGTGGTAGCGGGTCGCGACGAACGGATTGGGCAGCCCGCGGAAGATCCCGCGGCCGTCGTGGAGGATCTCGCTCGTCTTCCCGTGCACCGGCCGGTCGTTCCGCCGCACCGCCATGCCGTGGCAGTCACCGATCGCCTGGTGCCCGAGGCAGACGCCGAGGATCGGGATCTCGCCGCGGAACCGCCGGATGAGCTCGCGCGACGCCCCGCTCTCGGCCGGCGTGCACGGCCCCGGCGAGATCACGAGCCCGGCCGGCGCCATCGCCTCGGCCGCCGCGACGTCGATCGCGTCGTTGCGCACCACGCGGACCTCGAGGTCACGGTCGATCTCGCCGAACCTCTGGACGAGGTTCCACGTGAACGAGTCGTAGTTGTCGACGAGGAGGATCACCGGGCGGCCATGCTACGCCGCCGGGGGGTGCCCGCTCAGGCCGCGGTGCCCGCGATGCCGTCGCGGGTGACCACGAAGAGGTGGTCGGTGATCGGGTACGGCAGGCGTCGGTAGTCCTGGCCGATGCGGTTCTTCAACCGGTCGACGAACTCCGGCGGATCGCAGGTCAGGGCGAGGAAGGTGTCGCGGGCGGGCGTCGCGACGTAGAAGTCGCCCTTCAGCTCGGGCGCGAGCCGCTGGTGCAGGTGGCCGAGCAGCAGGCGGGCGGCGTCGTAGCCGTCCTGCCGGCTGAGGATCGCAGCGCGGCCGCCCTCGCGGCTCTCGACGATCTGGATCGGGAGGTCGGGGCTGTAGCGACCGAGGTTCTCGCGGGCGATCTGCTCGAGGTCCTCGGCGACGACGCCCCAGCGGATCATCTGCTCGGTCGTCACGCTGACGGTGAGCTGCGGAAGGTCGATCACGAACACGATCACCGTGCCGTTCACGAACGGGACGTGCGCGACCTGCTCGCGGTCGAGCTGGCGGAAGATCGATTCGGGCTGGATCCGCGGCATGATCCGCGGGCGGGCCATCGCAAACGGGATGGCCGCGTTCGAGACGGTGTCGCCCTCCATCAGGCGATCGAGGTAGTTCTCGACGATCTCGACGCCGTTCTGCGGATCGCGCAGCACCATGCGGAAGAGATTCTCGAGGCCGAGGTGGCGGCCGTCGATCACGAGGTCGAGCGGGCCGACGAGGGCGGCGTTCCGCTCGGGAAACGATCGCTTCACGATGGCGAGCACCTGCTCGGAGAACGCTTCGGGTTGCTGCGGCATCGCGGCCATTGGTGGAAACCCCCGCTCGGGACGACGGCCCGGATCGGACGCCGATCCGGCTCCCGACGGCCACGCGGCCGCCGGGTCCCCACACGGGGACCGGTCGCGATCGGCAATCAGGAGGGGCGACTTTCTCCCGCCCCGGAAGTTGGCGGCTCGATGGCTCGCCCGCGGCCCTCATGTTCGGAATCCGAGGGGGAATCCGGAGGCCCGTCGGGCAAGCCGCCGCCATCCATCCCTACGTCCCTTCCCTGCATGGAGTTGCGTTCCGTCCGGCGGACCGGGCGGGATCTTCTACACTCGTCGCCCCATGGCCCCTGCCCCCGCCCACCGCTCGCTCGAGGAGTGGTTCGCGACCCCCGCCGCGAGCCGTCCGCTGCTGGTCATCGCCGGCCCGTGCGCCCTCGAGAGCGACGCGGTCAACCTCGAGATCGGAGAGACGCTGCGGGACGCGTGCCGGCAACTCGGCCTGCCCTACGTCTTCAAGGCAAGCTTCGACAAGGCGAACCGGTCGAGCATCGCGAGCGCCCGCGGCCCCGGGCTCGGCGGCGGGCTCGAGCGGCTGGCGTCGCTCCGCGAACGGCTCGGCGTTCCCGCCACGACCGACATCCACGAGGCCGCCCAGGCGAAGCCCGCGGCGGCCGTCGTCGACCTGCTGCAGATCCCGGCGTTCTTGTGCCGGCAGACCGACCTCCTCGTCGCGGCCGCGGCCACCGGCAAGCCGGTGAACGTCAAGAAGGGACAGTTCCTCGCACCGTCCGACATGCGGCACGTCCTGACCAAGCTCGCGGAAGGCGGCTGCCGACGGGCGATGCTCACCGAGCGGGGCACGTTCTTCGGGTACCAGCGGCTCGTGAACGACTTCATCGGCCTCGGCGACCTCGCCGAGCTCGGGGCGAAGCACCCCACCCTGCCGGGCACGCCGGTCTGCTTCGACGTGACCCACTCGACCCAGCTTCCCGGGGCCGACGGGAATGCGACGGGCGGGCGACCCGAGCGGGCGGCCCTCCTCGCCCGGGCGGCGGTCGCCGGCGGCGTCGACGCGATCTTCCTCGAGTGCCATCCGCGGCCGCGTGAATCGGTCTCCGACGCCTCGACCATGCAGCCGCTCGCGGCGATGCCCGAATTGCTCGGAGTTCTCGTCCGCATCCGCCGCGCCGCGGGATTCGCCTGAGGCGGGACGCGACCCGTTTTGTCCCGAGTCGACGGATTCTTCCGAAAACACGGGGGTTCGCGGCTACTCTGAACCGCGTCCATCCGCCCCCCTACGGTCGGGCGGCCATCGCGCCCCGACGCCGAGGAGTTGCCCGTGTCGAATTCCTGCGACCACTGCGACCAGCCCGCGGTCGTCCACGAGACGATCATCAAGAACGGGGTCGCGAAGGAAGTGCACCTGTGCCAGACGCACGCCGCCGAGCTGGGCTACGGCCCGGCGGCGGGTCCGGTGCCCGTCGCGGCCCTGC
>JBEIUL010000378.1:0-2947 GCA_040374395.1 Phycisphaeraceae bacterium | reverse complement strand
CTCGCCCTCGCCGCCGCCCTGCCCGCGGTCGCGTCGGCCGACACCACGGTCACGACCTTCTCGAGCGGCGCCCAGGGCTGGTACGTCTCGGGCGGCGGGAGCATCCCGGCGACCGGCGGAAATCCCGGCCACTGCCAGCGGATCCTCTTCAACGACTTCGGGGTCGGCTGCGCGAACGGCACGAACGCCCCGTACCTCGGCGACTACACCACGGCCGAGAGCGTCACCATCAAGATCGACCTCAAGGTCAGCCAGGTCTCGTTCTTCGGGCAACCGGTCTCGCGGCCGTGGCTCGTCGAGTTGCGTGACCTCGACGGTGCGAGCGGCGGCTACCCGTACAACAGCGTCTACTTCGTGTTCGCGAACGTCTCGGCCGCGACGCACGGCTCGTGGACGACCTTCAGCGTGACCTTCGACCCCTCGTCGAAGACGCTGCCGCCGGGCTGGGGCGGCACCGGGGCCGAGGATCCGGTCACCTACGAGCCGATCCTGCCGCCGGGCGTGACCTTCGCCGACGTCCTCGCGGGGGTCGACCGGATCGTCTTCACCACGCTGCAGCCGGGCTACTTCTTCGGCTTCACCGACTTCGACCTGCGGATGGACAACATCACGATCGTGCGGACCGCGCCGAACCCCGCCGATCTCGACGGGAACGGCTCGGTGGGCCCGTCGGATCTCGCGATCCTGCTCGGGGCGTGGGGAGCGTGCCCGCCCAAGGGCAGCTGCGTCGCCGACCTCGACGGGGACGGGCAGGTCGGACCCGCCGACCTCTCCGCCCTGCTCGCGGCCTGGACCTGACGGAAGCGCCGCACGGACGGCCGCACGGACGGGCGCACGGACGGGAAAGAACACCGCCGTGCGCGAGGCACGGCGGTGAACCCTTGCGATGGTGTCGTTCCGCGGGGGCGATCAGGCCCGGCGACGGCGTCCGGCGAGGCCCGCGAGACCGAGCAGGGCGAGGGCGCCCGGCGCGGGGATCACGGTTCCCTCGATGAACACGTTGTCGATCCGGTTGGTGCCGCCGGTGCTGCCGGGCGTCACGTCGCAGGTCATGCGGAAGATGACGTCGGCCTTGTTGTCGGCCGCGGCCGCCGCCGCACTGATCGTGTACGCCGCCTGACGGGTACCGGTCCCGCTCCACGAGGCGTTCGGGGCGAGCCCGTTCTGGAGCACGGTGTACGAGAGCAGCGTGGACCAGTTCGAGCCGCCATCGACGCTCATGAAGAGGATGAACGCCGACGGTCCGGTCGAGCTGCGGGTCTGGTCGAACGAGATCGAGACGCCCGAGAAGCCGAGCGTCGAGAGCCGGGCCTCGAAGTAGTCGCCCTGCTGCCAGTTGTTCGAGCTGAACGAGTACTGAGAGCCGTTTCCGGCCGGGCTCGACCACGCGGTCGCGGCCATGAGGTGGAAGCCCCGCATGCTCGAGCCGGTGGCGTTCGCGCCCTGGTCGGCGACGCCATAGACGTATTCGCTACCGGTGGTGCCGCCGGGAATGGCGTTGGTGAAGGACCAGCCGGCGACGACGTCGGCGGCCGAGACGCCCGCGACGGCGAGGGTCGCCGCGGCGGTGATGAGGTGGGTCGTGATGGTCATGGATCGCTCCTGTGGATCGTGGTGGGTTCAGCGCCGGCGACGGCGGGCGGCGAGGCCAGCCAGGCCGAGGAGGGCAACGGCGCCGGGGGCGGGAATGACCACGCCCTCGACGGAGACATTGTCGATGCGGCCCGAACCGCTGGTTCCGCCCGCGGCGACGAGGCTGACCATCCGGAAGATGACGTCGGCCTGGTTGGCCGCGCCCACGGCGGCCGAGCTCACGGTGTAGATCGCCTGGCGCGGCGTCGCGGAGCCCCACGTGCCGGGAGCGCCGCCGCCGCCAGACTGCAGGACGGCGTACGAGGCGAGCAGCGTCGTGAAGTTCGCGCCGCCGTCGACGCTCATGATGAGGGAGAAGCTCGACGGGCCGGTCGAGCTGCGGGCCTGGTCCCACGAGATCGAGATGTCGGTGTAGCCGAGGGTCGAGAGGCGAACCTCGTAGTAGTCACCGATCGCCCAGGTGTTGCTGCTGAAGGAGTACTGCGAGCCGTTGCCCGCGGGCGAGGTCCAGACGGTCGCGGCCGCGGCGTGCACGCCGCCGAGGCTCGAGCCGACGGTGTTCGTGCCGAGATCGGCAACGCCGTAGACGTAGCTCGCCCCGCTCGGAGGCGGACCGACGGGGAGGGCGGTGGTGATCGACCATCCGGCGACGACATCGGCTCCGGCGAGCGACGACGCGAAAGCGGCGACCGCGGACGCCACGGCAAGGCGCAGGGACGAAGGCATGAAAGGGACTCCGAGAGGGGGAACGGGGAAGGGAACGGACAACGACATCCGGGGAGGAAGGGGCTCCTCGGACTCCCTGAAGGTGCGCCGGACCCGGCCGCGGTCAAAGATCGTTGCCGGAAACTTGCGAAAAGCTTGCAGAATGCCGCTGCCCTCGGCGAAGGCCAGGACCGGTCGCGAAACTCCCCTCCTGCCCGGATTGCCCAGATTCCCAGCCTGACGGGTCGTCCGTCCGCCCCCGGCGGGTTCGCACGGGAATCGCAGGACCGGGGGGCGAGGGTGCTCCGCGGGTAGCCCGTCGACGTCGGACGGTCGACCGCTGAACTCGACGGATCAGTACCGGCGAAGCACGCCGGTCACGACCCCCTGGATCTGGCAGTCGTCGACGATGATCGGCTCGAACTCGGGATTCGCCGGCTGGAGCCGGATCGACCCGTCTCGCTCGCGGAAGAAGGTCTTGAGGGTGGTCTCGCCGCTCGGCAGGAGCGCCACCACCCGTTCGCCGTTCTTCGCCGTGTTCCGCTGCTCGACGATCACGTAGTCGCCGTCGAAGATCCCCTCGTCGCGCATCGACTGGCCGTCGACCTGGAGCGCGAAAAGGTTTCCCCGCTGCCCGCGGCGCGGCCCG
>JBEIUL010000234.1:0-4614 GCA_040374395.1 Phycisphaeraceae bacterium | reverse complement strand
CCCCGACCGTCTCGCCCTCGCCGGCGAGGAACGCGAGCGCGTCCTTCGGCACGCCGGCCTGGTGCAAGAGGTCGACGAGGATCTTCGCGATGCCCGGGGTCTGCTCGGCGGGCTTCACCACCACGGTGTTGCCGGTCACGAGGGCCGCCGCGGTCATGCCCGCGCAGATCGCGAGCGGGAAGTTCCACGGGCTGATGACCGCCGCGACGCCGCGCGGCTCATGCACCACCTGGTCGAGCTCGCCGACGAAGCGGCCGAGGCGCCGCGGCTCGAAGAGGACGCTGGCCTCGCGGGCGTAGAACTCGCAGAAGTCGATCGCCTCGCAGACGTCGGCGTCGGCCTCGCGCCAGGTCTTGCCCGACTCGCGGATCACGACGCCGGCGAGCTCGTCGCGGCGGTGCCGCATCGCGGCGGCGGCCTTGACGAGGCAGGCGGCGCGTTCCGCCCACGGCACGTCGCGCCACGCCGGGAAATGCCGGTGGAGCCGCGCGACGGTCTCCTCGGCATGCCGGACCGTCGCGTCGTTCCGCACGACCGGCACCGAGCTCCGGGCGATCGCCTCGCCGAAGCGACGGCGCTCGTCGGCCCGCGAGAAGTCGCGGAAGGCCTCGGTGAAGAACGGCCGGCCGTCGGCGACCGAAGGGTGCCCGGCCGAGAGCGCGTGCCGCTCGGGGGCCCCGGCGATCCGGTCGACGCCGGGGTCGCGGTCGAACTGCCGGTGCGGCGAGGCGAGCAGGCGGTCGGTCGACGCCTGATCCATGAAGCCGGCCTTCAGCCAGCTCTCGTTCGAGGTGTTCTCGAGCAGCCGTCGCACGAGATACGCCATGCCCGGGATCATCTGCCCGACCGGCACGTACTCGCGCAGCCGCAGGCCGAGCTCGACCGAGGCGGCCTTCAGCTGCTCGCCCATCCCGTGCAGCATCTGGAGCTCGAGCGCCGACGGGGGAAGCCCCGCCCGATCGAGGGCCGCGAGCGCCGTCGCGATGCTCCGCGCGTTGTGGCTGCCGAGGGCGGGCTTCACGCCGCCCTCGCCGGCCGACCGCGGGCAGCGCTCGACGAGGCTCCGCACGATCCGCTCGTAGCACGCGTCGGTATCGACCTTGCGGCTCCACACGGGCACCGGCCAGCCCATCTGCTCGGCGTGGATCGTCTCGTAATCCCAGTAGGCGCCCTTCACGAGGCGCACCGTGACCTGCCGGCCCGACGACCTCGCCCACTGGGTGATCCGCTCGACGTCCTGCTCGGCCGAGCGCAGGTACGCCTGCATCGCGAGGCCCGCCGCGAAGTCGACCTTCTCGCAGCACCGCATGAAGAGCTCGAGGGTCAGGTCCTTGAGCCCGTGGTGCTCCATGTCGAAGTTCACGAAGACGCCGCGCTTGCGGGCCGCCTCGAGAATGGGCACGATCCCCTCCATCAGGCCGCGGATCGAGCCCTCGGTGTCGATCGGGTCGACGCGGGCGGTGAGGGCCGTGATCTTGATCGAGACGTTGGTGCGCGGAATCGGCCCCAGATGATCCGAATCGAGCCGCGGGTTCCCCGGCCACGCCGCGACCTTCTTCGGCAGGTTCTCGATGAGGTCGAGGTACTTCGCCCGGTACGCCTCGGCCTCGGCGTCGCTCACGCACGCCTCGCCGAGGAGATCGACCGAGAAGCAGAGCCCGTCATCCCACAGCCGCCGCAGCGCGGGCAGCGCGCTCTCGGCGTCGGTGCCCGCGATGAACTTCTCGGCCATCCCCGTGATCTGGCCGCTCATCGTCCTCGCCATCAGGCCACGCGCGAGGCCGCCGACCGACATGCCGAGGCCGAAGCCGGGAGGCGGGGTCACGCCGGGCTGGCTCAGGTAGTCGGCGAGGTGGTCGTAGACCGCGTCCGGCGTCTTGAGCGTCGGGAAGCAGTCGACGAACCGGAAGAGCTGGACCTTGAAGGCCTCGTCCTTCATCGACCAGTCCATCAGCTTGTCCGACCAGAACGAGGCCGAGAGCAAGCCGCTGCGGTTCTTCCGGCTCAGCTCGAGGAACCGCTCGCCCTGGCGGCGGATCGACGCCTCGAAGTCGCGGTCGAACGTCGCAACCTCGCGGCCGGGATCGGACGTGAGGCGGGCGGCCGGTGGCGGGACGGGAGCGGCGGCCGGGGCGGCCTTTGCCTTCGACTTGGAGAAGAATGCCATGGGGGTGGTGAGGGCCGGCGTGGGGGCGGACGGGAAGTATAGGAAGGGCCTCCCGGTCCCGAACCCGCCACGGTGCATACGCCGTGCGGCGCGGGCGGTGGGGTTTGCGGTCCGCCGTGATCTTCCGCAACTGGGTCATCCGTCCGAATCATGAGCTGCGCGGAGCTCGGATCTCCCCCGGGATGCCCTCTCAGGCATCCGCGGGCGGAGGCGGCGGCGCGAACCGTTGGGGCCACCTCAATCGCTGCCGTTTCTCGCCCCTCTCACGGTCCGCGTCGGAGTAGGTCTGGCGGTTCGAGCGGGGAAACGGTTCGGCCGGAACGGGCACCCCGAGGAAGGGACAGAGCTGGGCCCAGCCGTCGCCCCGGGCGAGGTCCATCACGAGCAGCCGGCCGGTGCCGGCGAAACGCGACTTCACCGCCTCATTGTGGGCGAGATACGCCGCGATCATCGCGTCGCGGTCGATCGACGGGACCCGAAGGTGACCCAAGATGAAGCGGGTGCTCCCGGGGCTCGCCACGGTCATCCAGTGGTGGATCGATCGCCACCAGGATTCCGGATCGCGCTCGGTCAGGATGAAGCGACTGTCGGGGTATCGCTCATCCATCAGCTCGGGCATCCGCCCGATGTTCCATGGCCGGTCCTTGAAGATCCGGTAGTCGCGGGCGAACGCAAGGGCCGGTTCGTAGTCGCCCCGGAGAAGGATCGGGAGGACCAGATCATTGTGCCGCACGGTGGTGTTGCCGGTGCCCACGAGCGGCCCGAAACCGAGGAGCTTCAGACCCGCCCTGATCGAGGTCGTACCCGACTTGTTCATGCCGACGCAGACGATCTTGCCTTCGACCATGATGGAATCCCGGTTCTCGATGGAGGGTATCGGTCGCCCGGCGGCCCGGCGTGGGCGAAACGGATTCGGCCGCCGGAATTCGGGGCTCGATCGTGCCGACGACACGATACCCTCGGTCCAAGCCATGCACACGGTCGACTTCCTCGGCATCGGCGTCCAGAAGGGCGGCACGACCTGGCTCTTCCGCCAGCTGTCGCGGCACCCGCAGGTGGCGTTTCCCGCCGGGAAGGAAACTCATTTCTGGGACCGCGGCGGCGCGGCCGGTGCCGATCGGTGGGTACAGATGCTCCAGCCCGTCTCGCGGCTTTCGCCCGACGGGCGACCGGTGCGGACCGGCGAGATCACGCCGGCCTACGCGTTGCTGTCCGAGGGGGCGATCCGGACGATCCACGCCCGCTGCCCCGGGCTGCGGCTCTTCATCTCCCTGCGCAACCCGATCGAGCGGGCGTGGTCGGCCGCGCTCATGGGGCTCGCCCGGTGCGGTATGCGGGTCGACGAGGCGAGCGACGCGTGGTTCCTCGACTTCTTCCGCGCCGCGTCGGCGAGGCGTCGTGGTGACTACGCCGGCTGCCTCGAGCGATGGTGGTCGGTGTTCCCTCGCGAGCAGCTGCTGGTGATCCTCAACGAGGACATCGCCGCGCGGCCCGCGGCGGTGCTTGCGTCGCTGGCGGCACACCTCGGCATCGACCCGTCCGACTTCGCGTCGTGGCGCGAGCCGCGGAACGCGAGGTCGCCGGCCGGCGCTCGGGTGTCGGTGCGGCACGACGCTTCGCCCTGACCGTGCACTCCGGTTCTCCGAGTCCAGATCCGCACCACGCCCCGGCATGCCGAGCCTCCCGCCTCGAGATCCGCCCTCCGAACACGATCGCATCGGTCCCGACGAGCGGGCCGTGCGGGAGGCGATCGCCACGATCCGGCGCGGCGGGGGCATTCCAGAGGAAGCCGCGGGGAACGCGGCCGGAATCGGGCGTCGCTACCGGGCCGCTCGGGCCGCTCGGGCCGCGCGGCTCGCGACGACCGGCGAGCGTCCGCGGGTCGTGGTGGGGTGCTGGGACCTCGCCCACAACGCGGCGGGCCGGGGGCAGATCCTGGCCGAACTGCATGCGGCTCGGGCGACCGGCGTCGAGGTCCGCATCCTCGGCTGCCTGTTCGACCGGTTCGGCACCGAGTTGTGGCAGCCGCTTCGCTCGCTCGCCATGCCGCCGGTGCACGCGATCGCCGCGGGGTACGACGACGCCGGCCTGCCGGGACGCCTGCTCGACCTCGTGCTCGACCATCCGTGCGACCTCGTGCACCTGAGCAAGCCGCGGATGCCGAACATCCTGCTCGGTCTCGCGGCCCGCGCGGTCTGGGGGGCCGCGGTGATCGTCGACCTCGACGACGAGGAGCTCGCCTTCGCCGGCGCCGAGACCGCGGCCGATCTCGAATCGATCCTCGCCGCGGGCGGTGCCGCGAGGCTGCCGCCGCTGGTTCGCCTGCCCAAGTCCGAATGGACCCGGTTCGCCGTCGCGATGGCGGGCGAGTTCGATGGCGTGACGGTGGTGAACGAGCCGTTGCGCGGCCGCTACGGAGGCACGATCATCCGGCACGCCCGCGACGT
>JBEIUL010000109.1:0-7255 GCA_040374395.1 Phycisphaeraceae bacterium | reverse complement strand
TTTCTCACGAATAATGAAACTCTACGATCCTGACGTCTTCCCGACTCGTCCCAGTCGTCGGTGATATCGGTCGGCTGATGGACGCGGGTCGCCTTGCGTCGCGCGGCGCGGCGCAACGAGATCGCGAGGAGCGCGGCGAGGACGACCGCGAATCCCGCGAGCAGGACCACGCCGAAGAGGCCGATCGCGGCGGTGACACCGGACATGACGGGAGAATACGGAGGAGCGACGGGAAAAAGTTCCCGATTCGCCGGAAGCCCCCGCCGGATCCGTATCATCCCCGCTTCGACGGATGAGCGGACCAGAGCACGATTTTCCGACCGCCGAGGGCGGACCTCAGCCCGACCGGGCGTCGCCGCGCGAGCGGAGATGGGCCAGGCGGATCGCGACGTGGCTCGCCGTCGTCGTCGCGGGCGTGGCGGCGTTCTCGTACCTCGCGACCCGCCCGTGGGCGTTGCGGATGGTGGCCGAGCCGCTGCTGTCCGACGCGTTCGGGGGCGAGGTCGAGGTCGGGGGCCTCCGGCTCGTCGGATGGGACACCGTCGAGGTCGATCGCCTGCGGCTCCGGTGCCCCGACTGGCCGGGCGAGGCGGCCGAGGTCGCGACCTTCGAGCGGGTGCGGCTGACGGTGGACCCGTGGACCCTCCTGTCCGACCAGGTCGACGTGCGGCGGCTCGAGATCGAGACGGCGAAGACCCGGTTCGCCGAGGATGCGGCCCGACCGGGGACCTACAACGTGATGAGCCTCCGTGCGGAGGGGTCGTCCGGCCCGACCCCCCTCCGCGCGAACCTGGTGCGGATCGGCCGGCTCGAGATCGAGTCGGGGCTCGTCGTCGACGGGTCGTACCGCACGACCGGCCGCCGCGCGTTCGGTGGCGAGTTCAAGCTGGTCGAGGGCGATACCGGCTCGGCTCCCGGAACCGACCCGGTGTTCGACGTCTCCCTCGTCGATCTCGAGATCCCCGACGGGCCGACGCTGAAGGCCCGCTGGAACGAGGGCTCCCTCGCCTTCGACGCCACGCTCGAGCGGCTCGACCTCGACAACCGGCTGCTCGACCTCCTGCCGCTGACCCTGAAGGCGTGGGCCGAGAGCGTCGGCTTCGGCGGGACGGTCACGCGGGCGACGCTCGCGTGGGCCCCGGGCGCCTCGCCGCGGGCCACCATCGAGGTGCGGGACCTCGTGATGAGCCTGCCCGAGGATGAGCTCGGCGCGACGTGGGCCCGCTTCGTCGAGGGTCGGATCGCCCCACGCGAGAGCCGACCCGCGGTCCGCGTCCGCGAGGCCCGGCTCGAGGTCGTCGGCGACCGGATCACGCTCGACCGCGGGGCCGGCGAGTTCGCGACCCTCGAGGACGATCCGGGAATCGTGCCGCTGCCGGTCGAGCTCGCGCTCGTGATCGACATGCCCCCGAACGCCCTCGCGGGCCTCGACTGGGACGACGCGGAGGCCCGCGACCGGCAGCTGCAGCAGATGGCCGACCGCGCGGGCTTCCGCGTCGACGTCTCGATCAAGGGCTTCGACTCGACGAGGGCGCCGCCCGGCTACCCGCCGGCGATCGAGGTGCCGCGGATCGTCGCCGAGGTGCTCGAGACCTTCCGGGTGAGGCAGTGGCGGGTCGACGTCGACGTCTCGACGTGGCGGGAGCCGGGCGAGAACGCGCCCGACGGGTCGCCGCGAATCCACGTCGAGGGCGAGGCGCGGCTCTCGAAGGGCG
Organism: Phycisphaeraceae bacterium; assembly: GCA_040374395.1. GTDB lineage: Bacteria > Planctomycetota > Phycisphaerae > Phycisphaerales > SM1A02 > JBEIUL01. The sequence continues at coordinate 5,540 of JBEIUL010000109.1, read as the reverse complement.
CGGGGGCGTTCGAGCAGTTCATGTATCCGCTCGAGGACGTCCGCGCGACCTTCCGCTTCAAGGACGAGGTGATCGACATCGTCGAGTTCGTCGGGCTCGGCTCCGAGGGCACGCCGGTCCGGGTCACCGGGCGGGTGGTCGAGCCGGGCAACGACGCCGAGGTCGACGTGTGGGTGGAGGCGACCGACATCCCGCTCGACCGCGCGTTCCTCGAGGCGTTCGACGGCGGCGCGCGACGGGCCATGGAAGAGCTCTTCGACTTCCGCGCCTTCGGGCAGCTCGCCGAGTCGGGACTCCTCGCGCGTCCCGAGTCGACCTTCGGCGGCATCCCCGGCGACCAGCCATTCACCCTCGGCGGCCGCGTCGACTTCCGCATCAACGTCACCCGCGAGCTCGGCAAGAACAAGCCGATCCCGACCGTCGGCGAGGTCGCGATCCGCCGGGCCGGGGCGGTGCTCGCGCGATTCCCCTATCCCCTGCTGTGCACCGGCGGTCGCATCATCATCGAGGACGAGGCGATCCGGCTCGGCGAGGGACTGGCGGCGGTCACGCCGGCCGGCGGCGTGGTGACGATCGACGGCGACATCCTGATCCCGCGGATCCCCGACGGCGGTCGCGACTTCCTGCCCACCATCCGCTTCCGGGGCCGCGACGACCGCATGAATCCGCTGCTGCTCGCCGCGATCCCGCCGCCCGACCGGACCGCGCTGCCGGAGTGGCCCGGGCTCGCCCTCTCGCCGGGCGGCGCGAGGCTCGCCGCCGCCGGGCTCGCGGGCACCATCGACGTCGCGGGCACGGTCGGCCACGACGAGAAGGGCTCGACGACGTTCGAGATGGACGTTCGCTTCCGCGACGGATCGATCGCGCCGCGGCGCGACGAGGCGAACGATGGCGGGCTGGGGATCCCTCCCGGACTCGACCTCGATCGCATGACCGCGGACTTGCTCATCACCGACGAGTCGGTGACCGTCCGATCGCTGCTCGGCCACCGCGGCGAGGGCACCGTCGAGGTCGATGGGATGCTGGCCTTCCGCGGCGAGGAGGAACGGTTCGACATCCAGCTCGAACGCATGGACATCGAGTCCTGGTGCGTCGAGACGATGCCCGAGGAGTGGCGCGAGGCCGGGCGGAAGGTCTGGGAAGAGGCCAGCCCATCCGGGCGCTTCGACGCGCGGGTGGCGGTCTCGACCGACGCCTCGGGCGTCGAGTCGCTCGAGGCGACGGTCACGCCCCGCGAGATCGCCTTCGACTGGAAGGGGCGGCGGACCGCGGCCGTCGACCTCACGGGACACCTCGAGATCCGCGACTCGGCGATCAAGGCCCGCGGACTCTCGTTCGGGATCGACACCGAAGGGACGTTCGAGGGCACGATCGCCTGCGAGGGCGGCGTCGACGCCCGAGACCCGTACCTGCCGCTGCTTGATCTCGTCGCGACCGTGTCCGACGGGCGCTTCGAGAGCCCGGTGGTCGACCTCACGCTCGCGGGTTTCGCGGGCGAGTCGTTCCGCGAGGGCTGGACCGAGCGGGACCCGAGGGGCACCTTCGACGCGACGATCCGGCTCGGGGAGGGCGGTGGACCCGAGCGATGGTCACTGACGCTCATGCCGGAACGCACCTCGGTCAACATCTCCGAGAGGCGCGTCGAGCTCGATTTCGCCCCCGGGGCGCCGATCGAGGTGACCCCGGCGGCGGTCTCGTTCGAACGGCTCAAGGCCCGCCTTCCCGATCGGGACCGGCCCGAGGCCTTCACGGCGTCGGCCACGGTGTCGGGCAACTTCGATCTTGCGGCGGTGCCCCGCGTGGGCTCGATCGTGCTGGCCCTCGAGGCGACGCGATGGACCGATGACCTCATCGCGATCCTGCCTCCTCCCCTGCCGCAGGCCGCGGCCAGCATCGACTTCGAGGCGAGCCGGTTCGCGATCGTCGACGGTCGGATGTTCGTCCGCTGGCTCGACGGCGAGGGCATCACCGATCCGCGCACGTACGAGTTCGACGGCGAGCTCCTGACCGGCGACGCACGCCTCGACGTCGGCGTGCCCCTGACCGAGATCGAGGGGCGGGCGACGATCGCGTTCGACCATCGCCGGGAGGCCGGCGAGCAGGAGCCGGTGACCTCGCTCACGGCCACCCTCTCGGCGGAACGCCTGCGGATCTACGGTCGTCCCGCCGAGGACGGAAAGGCCGAGCTACGGCTCGTCGACGGCGGCTGGCGGATCGAGCTCGATCAATGCTCGGCGTCGATCGGCGGCGGGCTTCTCACGGCCCGCGGCGAGATGGACCGCAAGGCGATGCGGTACGTCGCCGACGTCCGGATCGCCGGCGCCTGCGCCGAGCGGCTCCTGGATCCAGAGCTCGCCGAGTGCGTCGGGACGAGCCGCCTCGACGCCGCGGTGGCGATCGAGGGTCCGATCGAGGACCGGTCGGCCCGGATCGGGCGCGGCAGGATCCGGGTCCGCGACGCGGCCCTCGCGAGCTCGCCCGTCGTCATGCAGGTGCTCCAGCTCACGCAGTTCGCCCTGCCCTCGCGCGACTCGATCAAGGACGCCGACGTCGAGTTCGTGATCGAGGGAGATGTCGCCGAGTTCGAGGAGCTCTCGCTCCGGGCCGACCTGCTCCGGCTCGACGGGGCGGGCACGATCGGACTGCAGGATCTCGTGGTCGACGCCACGCTGCGGGCCCGCGGCTCGCTCGGTCCGGTGAGCGACGTGCTCGGGCTGGTCGGTGACCAGTTCGCGCTGATCGGCATCCGCGGCCCGCTCGGCGACCCGAAGGCCGAGCTGCTTCCCCTGCCCGGACTCGCGGGCGCCAGCGCCGACCCGCGCCGCGGGCGATAGCATCTCGCCATGGTTCCCACTTCCGACGGGACGGCCGGCGGTGACTCCCCGGACGAGCGAGAGACGGTGACGCGGGCGACGACGGCCCTCCTCGCGGGCCTCGGGCACGATCCGAGCCGGTCCGACGCCCTCGCGGTCCGCGAGATGGTCGAGACCGCCTTCAAGCTCCTCCGCGAGGAGGCGGACACCGGCCAGTTGCGGCTCGTCTCGAGCGCCCTGAAGGAGATGCGGTACGCCTACCGCGTCTTCAACTCGTACCGAGGCAAGCCGAAGATCTCGATCTTCGGCTCGGCCCGCACGCCGGATGACCACCCCGACTACGCGGCCGCCCGCCGCTTCGGCCAGCTCATGGCCGCCGAGGGCTGGATGGTCATCACCGGCGCCGGCGGCGGCATCATGAAGGCCGGACACGAGGGTCCCGGCGGCGAGGCGTCGTTCGGGCTCGCGATCCGGCTGCCCGCCGAGGAGACGGTGAACGCGGTGATCGACCGCGACCCGAAGCTCATCAACTTCCGCTACTTCTTCACGCGGAAGCTCATGTTCACGAGCAACTCGTCGGCGATCGCCTGCCTGCCCGGCGGCTGGGGCACGATGGACGAGATCTTCGAGGTTCTCACGCTGATGCAGACCGGCAAGGCCTCGGTCATGCCGATCGTGCTGCTCGAGGGTGAGGGCGGGAACTACTGGACGCGCTGGCAGGCGTTCGCCCGCGAGGAACTGCTCGAGCGCAAGCTCATCTCGCCCGACGACCCGCAGATCTACCGCCGCGTGCAGACGCCGGAGGAGGCGGTAGCCGAGGTCATCGGCTTCTACCGGCGCTTCCGCAGCAGCCGATTCGTCGGGAAGCTGCTCGTGCTTCGGATCGACCGGCCCCTGTCCGCCGCGCAGCTCGCCTCGCTCGAGCGCGAGTACGGGTTCCTCTGCGTTGACGGCGGTTTCACCCAGTCAGGGCCGCTGCCCGGCGAGGAGGACGCCCTCGACCTGCCGCGGATTTCGTTCCACTTCACCCGAAAGCGCTACGGCAGCCTGCGGGCCATGATCGACCGGATCAACTCGTTCCCGCACGAGGCCGACGCGGCCCCGGGCGGTCGGGGCGGGTGATCCGATGCCTCCGCACGGGCCGGTCGTGATCGCACCGCTCGTCGCGCTCGCGTTCGCGGCCGGCTGCGGGCCGCGGCCGGAACCGACGCTCGCCCCCGCCGACGGAACGCTTCCGCCCGACCTCGTGCCGGCCGCCGAGGTGGTCCGCCGTGACGGGCTCGATCCCTCGGCGAACGGGCTCGAATGCCTGACCTGGTCGGTCCTCGACGACGAGGCGGCGATCGCGGCCGCGTTCCGGCGTCACGGCTTGAGGGAGCGGGATCCGGTCGCCGAGGCGGGCATCGACCGCGAGGCGCTCCGCCGCGAGGGGCTGCGGCTCGAGGCCGTCCGCGAGGAGTCGCTCATCGAGTTCCTCGCCGAGCTCGGCGGAACGTCGGTCGCGCTCAGCGTCTGGCACGGCCAGGCGATCGACTGGCGAGAGCTGGCGCGACGGCCGGTGAACGGCTCGCTGGTGGTGATGACCGACGGCCGTCCGCGGCGACTCGACGCGGGGTGGCTGCGACTGCTCGTCCGGGGCTGGACGCTTCCGCTCGAGGATGGCGCCGTCTCCGAGGCGTCACTCGAGCTGCGATGGTCGCCGGACACGCCCGAGGCCAGCCGCGTGTCCATCGCCCGTCCGACGCGACGGCCGGAATCGCAGCGCCTGCTCGGGCCGTTCCGAGTCGAGATCCCGCGCGAGACCTGCCTGCTCATCCTCGCCCGGCCGCCCGAGGACCCGGCGGGATCGGATGGCGACGCCCCGTCTCGTCCCGAGACCGAGGCGTCGGGAGCCAGGGCGGGCACCGCCGGCCCGCCCGCGGATCTTCCGCAGACCCTCGGAGAGACCCTGCTCCGCGAGCCGGGCGAACCGCCGAGACGGACCCTCCTCGTCCTGCGGCCCCGGCTGCCCGATATCCTCTTCCCCGCGGTGGTCCGCATCGGCGGTCCATCCGCGAAAGGGCCCCCGCCGCCCCCGGCGGGCGAACCGGCCCCCCGCTGACCCCGATGCCCGACCACGACCCGGACCTATCCGCCTCATCGACGCTGGCGTCCCGCCCGGGCGGACGGCGGAACCGCGATCGGCTCCGGGATCGGCTCCGGCGCCGCGGCCACGGGCCGAGGCGACGGATCCGCCCGGTCGCGGCGATCCCCACCCTGCTCACGCTCGGCAACCTCGTGTGCGGCTTCGCGGCGATCTACTACGCGATGAAGGAAGTCGGGCCGACCCAGATCTTCGGCTGGTCGAGCCTCACCGTCGCCGGCCTGCTCATCTTCGTCGGCATGTTCTTCGACGCGATCGACGGCTCGGTCGCCCGCCTCGCAAAGGCCACGTCGACCCTCGGCGGCCAGCTCGACTCGCTCGCTGACATGGTCAGTTTCGGCGTCGCCCCCGCCTTCATGATGCTGCGGCTCGTGAGCCACTACTACGGGGCCGAGGGCGTCGAGCAGATCCTGCCGCCCTACACCGACCACTTCTACGGCCGCGTGATCTGGGCGATCGCCGCCCTCTACGTCTGCTGCACGGCCCTCCGCCTCGCCCGCTTCCACGCCGAGACGCCGTCGCACGACGAGGAGGACCACCGGAACTTCAAGGGCCTCCCCTCACCGGGCGCCGCCGGTCTCGTC
>JBEIUL010000320.1:0-3641 GCA_040374395.1 Phycisphaeraceae bacterium | reverse complement strand
CGTCCACTTCCCGACGAGGTACTGCACGCGGCCCACGGGCTTGGTGAGCACCTGCCAGATCTGCCGGTCGCGGATCTCGAACGCGACGGTCGCCGCCGACAGGAAGATGGTCATGCACGCCGCGAACAGGAAGGTCAGCCCCGTCGCGTTGCTCAGGTATGTCTGCACCTGGTACCGGAGCGGGTCGCCACGGGAGATCCAGAGCGGCAGCAGCGGCAGCAGCAGCACGAGCCCGCCGATGAAGGACGCGGCGATCCGCAGCCGCAGCGCTTCCCTCAGCACGTTCGCGGCGATCGCCGACAGCGGTCCGGCCCCGCCGAGCAGGCGTCCCGCGACGCGCACGAGCAGGAGGAACGCGAGGGCGAGCCCGCCGATCCCGAGGAACGAGACCGCCGGCGCGAGCCGGCCCGAAAGCCAGAACGGCGCCGCGAGGGCGACGGCCGGGAGGGCGATGAGGATCGCGGGACCGAGCAGCCCGCCCCAGATCGTGCCGAGCGCCGCCGCGAGGGCCAGCATTCCCGTCGCGGCCGCGGTCCGCGGCTGCTCGACGAGGAAGTCGGGCATCCAGCCGGGCACGGAATCCGCGAGGACGACCGACGCCGCCGCCGAGGCGTCGACGAGCATCCCGCTCTCGTCGTAGAGGCGACGCGCCGTGCCCGCGAGCGACTGGTCGCCGAGCGTCCGCCCGTCGGCGAGGGTGACGGTCCCCTCCCCGGTGAATTGCATCGCCGCGGCGTCCTTCTCGAGCAGGTTCGCCTCGCGCAACGCCTCGATGATCGCCGTCGCGTCGGACCGCAGTCGCTGACCCTCGCGCCAGATCATGCCGAACGGCAGCGCGATCGCGAGCGCCACGACCATGGTGACCGCGATGCGGAATCCCCGCCGCCGCTCGAGGGCGTCGAACCGGTCCCGCACGAGCCGGAAGGGCCCGATCACCGCCCGGAACCCTTCCCGCGGCCGTCCTCGCCGGCATCGCCGAGCAGTCCCTCGATCACCGACGCGTCGACACCCGACGGCGGCTTGGGCGCCTCGGTCGCATCGCGGGCCCGCACCGGGGCCGCCGGCTTCTCCCGCACGAGCTCGCCGAGGACGTCCTCGGCGGGCCCGGACGGCATCGCGGGCCGGGTCGCCTCGACCGCCCGCACCTCGGGAGCCGGGGCTCCCTCCACGAGGGTGTCGATCAGCTCGCCGCCCGAACCGGTCTCGCTGGTGACGAGGAACGACGCGGTCCGGCCGCCCGACTGCGCCCCGCTCGTCGCGGCCGCCTCGCGGCGGGCCCGCTCGACGAGCTCCATGAAGAAGTCCTCGAGCCGCTCCCGCGGGCTCTCGACCGCGTCGATGCCGACCTGCTGCAGCCGATGCAGCAGCGCGTCGATCTCGGCGATCGTCGCGGGCTCGAGCCGCGGCGTGCGCAGCACGGTGTGGCTGGTGTCGACGAGCAGCTCGGCCGACGTGCCCGCGGCCCGGACCTTCCCGCCGTAGAGGATGACCATCCGGTCGCAGACGTCCTCGACCTCGTCGAGGAGGTGCGACGAGAGCAGGATGGTCTTGCCCGCGCGGCCGAGCTCGAGCAGCAGGTCCTTCACCTGCCGCGTGCCGACCGGGTCGAGCCCCGAGGTCGGCTCGTCGAGGATGAGGAACTCGGGATCGTTGATGAGGGCCTGCGCAAGGCCGAGCCGCCGCGTCATGCCCTTCGAGAACTCGCCGACCGCGCGGTGCCGCGCCCCCGTGAGACCCACCATCTCGATGAGCTCGTCGACCCGCCGCTTCCGCTCGCGCCGCGAGAGCCCGAAGAGCTTCGCGTAGAAGTCGAGCGTCTCCTCGGGCGTGAGGAAGCGGTACATGTAGCTCTCCTCGGGCAGGTAGCCGATCCGCCGCTTCACCGCGACGTCGGAGGGCTCGCGGCCGAGGACGGCGAGCCGCCCGCGGGTGCGGTGCAGCAGGCCGAGGATCATCTTGATGGTCGTGCTCTTGCCGCTCCCGTTCGGGCCGAGCAGGCCGAAGATCTCGCCCCGCTCGATGTGGAAGTCGATCGCGTCGACCGCGGTCGCCTTCGCCCTCATCCAGAAGTCGCTGAAGACCTTGGTGAGGCCGACGGCCTCGACGACGCGCTCGGCGGTTCGGGTGGGACGGTCGGGGGGGAGTGGCATGGGAAGATCCGGGCTCAGCGGCCGGAGCCGCCGGTCGCGTCACGCTCGAGCCGGCGGCCGGCCTTGTCGATGCTCATCTGCTGGCCCGAGAGCTGGTAGTTCGAATAGAGCAGGTTCAGCTCCTCGGCCGCCCGCCGCTTGCGGTCGAGGGCCGCGTCGCGGCGGGCCTGCATCACCTCGGGCGAGCTCGCGACCCGCAGGTCGAAGCCCTCGAGGGCGAGCGGCGCCGAGAAGACCTCGACCTCGCCGCCGGCGAGGACCGACGCCACCGCCTCGAGCCAGAGCTGCCGCACGAGCTGCCGCGGGTTCTCGCGGAAGCTCGGAACCAGGCCGTTCAGGCGGCGGAGTTCCTTCGCGAGCCCGGCCTCGACCGAGACCTGCGCCGCCTTCGCCCGCTGCACGATGCGGGCCGCCTCGCCGCCGAGGTCGTCGCGGTCGAGCCGCTCGCCGATCGAGGCGAGGATCCGGTCGGCCCCCTCGCGGTCGCCCCGAAGGAGCGCCGCGTCGTACTCGGTGATCAGCTTCACGAGCTCGCCGAAGACCCGCTCGCCGGCGACGCCGGTGAGGATCGTGGCGACCTCCTGGCGGGCCTTCTCGACGGTGACCTTGGCCTGCTCGCGGCGGGCCTGAACCTCGCGGAAGCGGTTCTCGACCGACCGGGGCGGGCTCCGCTCGGGCAGCGAGACGCTCACGATCCGCACGCCGAGGCCGCTCGCGTCGAGGGCCTCCTGGGCCTTCTGCTGCAGGACCTGGGCGGGCAGGTCGCGCGACTCGACGATTTCCTTCAGGGTGAACTGCGAGGCCGTCTGCACCGCGCCCCGCTTCAGCGCCGCCCGCACGATCGCGTCGACGCGGTCGGGCGAGGTCGAGCGGAGGAAACGCACCGCGTCGTCGACCGCGTACTCGGCGTCGATCGCGAGATGGGCGAGGTCGCCGTCGGCGGTGATGAGGAAGCCGTCGCGGCCCGCGAACAGTTCGGTGGTTCCCTCCGCGTTCTCGATCTGCTCCTCGCGGGTCACCTCGTTCGGGCGGCGGAGGGGGAGGAACTCGGTGTCGAGGCGGATCGCCCGGCGGGCCTCGAACTGCTCGATCTCGCCGATCGGGTACGGCCAGAACGGCTGCAGTCCCGGGGTCAGGGCCTCCTCGGCGTCGGTTCCCTCGATGCGGCCGAAGATCGTCTTCACGCCGGTGTAGCCATCCTTCACCGTCTGGAAGCCCGAGAAGAGGAACACCACCACGAGCCCGACGATGCCGACCTGCAGCACGCGGTACGAGAGCCGCAGCGCCTCGGCGAGGCTCTGGTTCGCCGGGTCGAGGGCCTCGCGCAGCTTGGCCCGCTCGCTGTCGACGCCGGCGACGCTGAACCGCGCGCTCGCGCCGCGGCGAGGAAGGTCCATCTCGCCGGCGGAGTCCGGCCCGCCGTCCTGGGGAACCTGGCCGTCCATGCTCAGCGGCCCTCGCCCTTCGTCGCGGGGCCTTCGCTCGCCGGCG
>JBEIUL010000356.1:0-3170 GCA_040374395.1 Phycisphaeraceae bacterium | reverse complement strand
TGCTCGTCGCCGCGAGCCGCAGGCGGTCGAGGTCGGCGTTGCGCGACGCGTCCTTCTCGATGTAGATGTCCCGCTGCGGGATGTACGCCTCGGGCTGGTAGTAGTCGTAGTAGCTCACGAAGTAGCTGACGGCGTTCCTCGGGAAGAGCTCGCGCATCTCCTCGTAGAGCTGGGCCGCGAGCGTCTTGTTGTGGCTCACGATGAGCGTCGGCCGGCCCGCCGTCGCGATCACGTTCGCCATCGTGAAGGTCTTGCCGGTGCCGGTCGCCCCGAGCAGGACCTGGTGCTTCCGCCCGCCCGCGAGGCCGCCGACCAGCTCGCGGATCGCCTGCGGCTGGTCGCCGGTCGGGGCGAAGTCGCTCTGGAGCGAGAACTGGGCCTTGCGGACGGTCATCATCCTCCTCGCGAGGCGAGCAGCGCCCGCGGCGGCGTGCGCAACAGGGGAATCGCCGCGGGCAGCGCCGCGAGCAGCGTGAGCGCGAGCGTGATGCCGAGACCCATGGCCACCGCGGCGGCCGGGAACGGCAGGCCCAGCTCGAGCCCCGCGAGCTCACGGTAGAGGATCGTGGCGATCGCCGCGATGGTCATCCCGAGCAGGAGCCCCGAGACCGAGCCCGCGATCGCCACCAGCCCCGCCTCGGCCAGCACCAGCCGCGGGACGAGGCCGCGGTCTCCGCCGACCGCCCGCAGCACGCCGAACTCGTGCCGCCGGGCCGCGATGCCCGCGGCGACCACGTTCCCGACGCCGAAGCAGGCGAGCAGCAGGGCCATCGTCGCGACGCTGAGCGTCACGCGTTCCATCGTCGTCCCGACCTCCTCGATCGTCGAACGGATCGACCGACCCGACACGAAGACCGCTCCGGGGATCGACTCGCCGACCGCACCCTCGATCGCCCGCTCGACCGCTCCCGGCTGGCCCTCGGGATCGGGGGCGAGGCTCACCTGCATGAGGAGCGCCTCGCGGGTCCCGAAGTGCCGCTCGACCGCGTCGAAGCTCATGAAGACGCACGACACCGCGTGTTCCATGTACGCGTTGCGGATCCCGAACATCTGCGTCGCGAGGTCGAGGCCGGCCGCCCCGACCACGCCCGCGATCTCGAAGCGCACGTCGCCCTCGGTCCCGCCGAGCCCGATGGTGTCGCCGACCCCGAGCCCGCGGGCGGTCAGGAACTGCTCGGCGACGAGCACCGCGTCGCCCGACTCGAGCCTCGCGATCGCCGTCTCGGGGTCGCCCTGCAGGAAATCGAGGCGATTGAGCCGCAGGAACTCCCGCGGCGGGAAGCCGACGCAGATGACCGAGGTCGGCCCGAAGCCCTCGACGCCGAGGCGGTCCTGCTCGGCAAGCCGCACCGGCAGGTAGCCGACCGGCGCCGCCGCGACCACGCCCGGCATCGCCGCGATCGCCGCCTGCTGCTCGGGCGACAGCCCCGAGGTGCGGAAGACGAACGCGTCGGCGAAGCGGATCTTCTCGCGGAAGTCGTCGAGGATCGCGGTGCCGTTGCTCGCGGTGCTCGCGAGGATCGCCATGCCCGCCATGAGCGCGCCCGCGGTGAAGCCGAAGCGGTAGGGCATCGACGCGAGCGACCGCTCGAGGATGCCGGCGGGGATCCCGAGCAGCCGGCCGGTCGCGGGGCCGAGCAGCCTCGCCACGAGGCGAAGCACCGCCGGCGAGAGCAGGAACCACCCGATGAAGAGCAGCGGCACCCCGACGAGCGAATGCAGCCAGAAGCGCACCTGCGGATCGCCCGCGGGAAGCACGATCGCGGCCTGCCCCGCGAGGCACGCGATGCCCGCCGCGGTGACGACCGCGAACGTCCATCCGCTCGGCGGCCGCGAGCGGACCACGAGCGCCGCGAGCGGCGTCACCCGCGAGGCGAGGAACGCCGGGAACGCCGCCCCGAGCAGCCCCGATCCGAGGCTGCCCGCGACCGCGATCGCGATGCCCTCGGGCGGCACGGCCAGTCCGGCGGGCAGGAACTCGGCGAACCACCAGACCAGGCCCGCCGCGAGTCCCGCGCCGAGCGGCACGCCGATGACCACGCCGATTCCCGCGATCACGAGGCCGACGAGCAGCTGCCCGACCATCACCTGTCCCCGCGACGCCCCGACGCAGCGGGAGATCGCGAGCTCGCGCTGCTGCTCGCTCACCGCGGTGGTGAGGCCGGTCGCGATGATGAACGCGCACGCCAGCATGCCCATCGCCGCCGACAGCACGAAGCTGATGCGGCCGCCTGCCACCTGCCGGTCGAACCCGCTGCGGACCCGTTCCGCCGGCTCGAGCACGAGCGGTTCCTCGAACGCGTCGGCGTGTTCCGCGCACCATGCCACGACGTCGGTACCCTCGGCCAGGATCACCGAGACCGAGCTCACCCGGTCGTCGCCGCCGCCGCCGCACGCGACGAGGTCGGCCCGGCCGACCTCCGCCCAGGCCTGCTGGAGCACTCCGAGCTTCGGCCGCTCGATGACGCCGACGACGGTGAACTCGACCGGCGGCCCGAACCGCTGCACCCGCACCCGCTCGCCGACCTCCACGCCGAGCCCGTCGGCGCCGACCGGGTCGAGCAGGATCTCGCCCGGCGCCGCGGGCCGCGTCCCCTCGGCGACCCGGACCTCGCGGAAACGATCGTCGGCCGGGATCTCGATGCCCCGCGCCTGCACCGTCACCCGACGCGGCCGGCCGTCGGATCCGGTCCCGCCGTCGGCCCGGACGAGCGTCAGCGAGCCGTTCAGCCGGGCCGACATCGCCTCGACCCCGGGCAACGCCCGCACCCGCTCGACCAGCTCGGCCGGGAACGGCACGGCGCCGCGATGGACCAGCCTCGCGTCGCTCCGACCGATCGCCCTCGCGATGCCTTCCTCGACGCTCGCCGTCGCGCTCGCGATGCCGCAGCTGATCGCGGTCACCAGCCCCGCCGAGAGGGCGACCGCGGCGACGAGCAGGGCGGTCCTACCCCTGCGCCCGGCCAAGCTCTGCCGCGCGAAGGGCCAGCTCGCTTGCCACGTTGACCGGGCGATGTGATGAATCGAGGCTCGCGACATCGATGGAACCCGCCAGCAGACCGTCCCGCATCACGTGCACGACGCGGCAGTGCGCCGCGGCGGCCGGCTCGTGCGTCACGAGAAGGACGAGCATACGCCGCGACGCCGCGATCGACCCGAGCAGGTCCCAC
>JBEIUL010000262.1:0-4323 GCA_040374395.1 Phycisphaeraceae bacterium | reverse complement strand
GTCACCGCGGGCGCCTGGTCGAAGCACTTCGAGGGCGCAGACGTCGGAATCAGCCAGAACGCCGAGAAGCTCGACAACGGCTGGGTCCGCCCGGACGGCTCGATCGTGCTCTCGACGCTCGGGAACGTGGCCGTCACGGGGTACTCGGGGACGAAGGGCGACCTGTTCGTCTTCAACCCGACCTCGCTCGGCACCGTCACCGCGGGCAGCTTCGCGTCTCTGGCGCGACTGTCCGAACTGGGCCTTCCGAGCGGCGTGAACCTGCGGGCCTCGTTCCGCAAGCCGGTGACCTACCCGTCGGGCCCGCGACCGGGCGGCGGCGGCGGCGGTGGCGGCGGGACGCCCACGAGCTGCGGGGCTCCCGGCACCTCCGACTGCTGCGTCCTCAGCGCGACGCCTTTCTGCGCCGACGTCTCGTGCTGCGAGTCGGTGTGCGCGATCGATCCGCTGTGCTGTGCGGTCGCCTGGGACGAGTTCTGCGTCGGCGCCGCCACGCAGGTCTGCCCGCCGTGCATGCCTTCGCCGCGGGCGGTCATGGCCTTCGGCGCGACCGTCACGCTTCCGGGCAACGTCGTCGTGAACGGCTGCGACCTCGCGGCGTTCGACACCGGCGCCGCGACCTGGGCCACCTACTTCGACGGAGACGACGTCGGACTGGCCGGGAAGCTCGTGAACGCGGCGGTCCTGCTGCCCGACGGCGACCTGGTGCTCGCGATCGACGGCGGCGGCTCGCTCGCCGGGCTGGCCGGCGGTCCGGCCGGCGACTCGTTCGAGCCGTTCGACCTCGTCCGCTTCTCGCCGAGTTCGCTCGGCGACACCACCGCGGGAACCTGGACGTTCCACCTCGACGGCTCGGACGTCGGGCTCGGCGCGAACGCCGATGCGGCGATCCGGGCCCTTGGCCTGATGCCCGACGGGTCGCTCCTGGTCGGCACCCTCGGCGACGCGACCCTGCCGGGCGTCGGGGCGTTCAAGTCGCACGACCTCGTGCGGTTCACGCCGACCTCGCTCGGGTCCGCGACCGCCGGCACGTGGGCGATGCACTTCGACGGCTCGGACGTGGGCCTGACGCACCAGTCGCAGGAGCGGCTCGACGCCGGCTTCCCGCGCGTCGACGGCTCGATCCTGCTTTCGACCCGCGGCAACCTCGACGCGAACGGCTTCTCGGCCGCCCGCGGCGATCTCGTCGCCTTCCACCCGGCCTCGACCGGTGACACCACCGCAGGCTGGTTCGACGTCTTCCTTGCGGCGACCCAGATGGGCCTCGCCAGCGGCACGAACGTCCAGGCCACCTTCGTCTACCTGCCGACGGTGCCTTTCATGCCGCGCCCGACGGCCCCGATCCTCTTCGACCGGCTCCCGAGCGCCGCGGTCTCGGACCAGGCGATCGAGGACGAGTTCAAGGAGTACATCATCATCTACCAGGGCGTCGACATGGATTCGCTCACCACCGGCATCATCAACGCCGACCTCGTGGTGAACGCGGTCCGGAGCCAGTACGGCGACAACCCGTCCGGCTGGGGCGTGATCGACTTCGAGGATCCGTTCATCAACCGGCTCGAGGCCGGCCCCACCAGCCCGACCTGGCAGCAGACCGTCGACACCGTGGTGGCCTGCCTCCAGCGGCTCAAGACCGAGTTCCCCAACGTGAAGTGGACGATGTACTCGATGCCGCTCATCCGCTACTGGATCCAGTCGACCTGGACCTGGGCCAACGTGCCCGCGGCCGAGCGGGAGGCGCAGATCCAGAAGATCCTGGTCGGGTTCGATCCGGTCCTCCGCGAGTTCGACTGGTTCAACACCTGCGCGTACGACTGGTACGAGCTCTCGACCTACGCCCCGGCGGCCCAGGCCAACAAGACGCTGGCCGAGGTGGCGCACCGTACGGCCCAGGTCGAGGTCTGCAACCGGTTCAACGCGTCGAGCGGCCTGCCCCGCAAGCCGATCATCCCGATGATCAGCCCGATGTTCTGGGAGATCGGGCAGATCTCCTACAACATGAAGATGATCTCGACCGAGGAGATCCTCCGCGACACCGTCCGCCCGCTCATGCAGGCGGGGGCCGACGGGGTGGCGTTCTGGACCGGGCTCTCGTACTGGGTCCGGGCCGCCACGAGCACCCAGAACCTCGGAAGCGGGCAGATCGACTCGCGGTACACCTTCATGATGGACTTCTACGGCGGCGTCGCGCCGGCCGAGTGGACGTCGCCGGCGGTCTACGACGACCTCTCGCTCCGGACGTCGCAGCACGTGCGGACCAAGATGGACGAGACCCGCGCCGAGATCCAGTCGATGGCCATCGGCGACCCGGGACCCTGATCGGAACCGGCTTCGCCCCCAGACACGGGAGAAACCGCCGCCAGCCGAACCTTCGGCTGGCGGTTTTTCATGGCGGCCGGACAGCGATGCAAGCCCATTCCTGACATGGCTTTGCGATCGAACGGCCAAGGCCCTGCAACCCGCCCGCGGCGAACCCGATTTTCGTTCGCCCCCACCCGCCCGGTACAGTCGTGAACTCGATTCGGATGGGGGTTTCGCCTCATCGAACCGGTACTCCTTCCCGGTCATCCTGACGGAAGTCCTGAGGGAACCCGTCCCTCGATCGCGACCCCGCGGCACGCCGCCGCCCACGATCGAACCCGGTTCCGGCAAGGAGGAAAGCCATGCGATTCATCTCCATTCCCCCCGCCCCGTCCCACTCGATCGCGTTGGCGCTCGTCGCCCTTGGCGCGGCCTTCCCGGTCGCCGCCCAGTGCGGGCTCGCTGGATCCGGAAGTTGCGTCGTCCCGCACACGGGCACGGGTTGCACCGACTCGAGCTGCTGCACCACGGTATGCAACGCCGATCCGTTCTGCTGCGACGTCGGATGGGATGAGTATTGCGCCGGCGAGGCGGTCGAGCTCTGCGGCCTGACCCCGCCGAACCTCGAGGTGATGGCGTTCGGCGTGAGCACCACGCTGCCCGGCGGAGTGGAGGTCGGGCCGTGCGACCTCGCGGCGTACGACATGGGAACCGGCGCCTGGTCGCTCTACTTCGACGGCGATGACGTGGGCCTCACCGGCCAGATCATCCGCGCCGCGACGATGACCGGCGCCGGCGACCTCGTGTTCTCGATGGACGCGGCCGGCTCCATCGCGGGCCTGGTCGGAGGTCCGGCGGGTACCGCATTCGAGCCGTACGACCTCGTCCGCTTCACGCCGACGTCGCTCGGCGAGAGCACCGCCGGCTCTTGGACCTTCCACTTCGACGGTTCCGACGTCGGCCTGACGGGCAGCCTCGACCGCTCCTTCCGCGGCCTGTCCATCCTGCCGAACGGCTCGATCATCATGACCACCCGCGGGAACGCGACCCTGTCCGGGGCGGGCGCCTTCACGCCGAACGACCTCGTGCGGTTCAACCCCACCTCGCTCGGCGCGGTCACGGCGGGTACCTGGGCGATGCACTTCGACGGATCCGACGTGGGTCTGACCACGACGAACGAGCGGCTCGACTCGTCGTTCGTACGGGCCGACGGCTCGATCGTCCTCTCGACCCGCGGGGCGTTCGGCGTCACGGGCGTGACCGGCGGCCGTGCCGACCTGGTCCGGTTCGTACCGACGCTCGTCGGCGACACGACCGCGGGGAGCTTCTCGATGGTGGTGACCGGCGCCTCGATGGGCCTCGCCGCCGAACTGAATCCCCAGGCGTCGTTCGAGACGCCCGTCGAGTACCCCGACGGCCCCCGTCCGGGCGGCGGTGGTGGCGGCGGGATCACGGGGCCGACCTCGTGCGGCGACACCGGCACGGCCGACTGCTGCGTGACGAGCATGACCCCCTACTGCGCCGACTCGACCTGCTGCGAGGCGGTCTGTGCGGTCGATCCCCTCTGCTGCGCCGTCGCGTGGGACGAGTACTGCGTGGGCGCCGCGACCGGGCTCTGCCCGTCGTGCATGCCCTCGCCGCGGGCGGTGATGGCCTTCGGCGTCGCGACCTCGCTTCCCGGCGGGATCTCGGTCACGGGATGCGACCTCGCGGCGTACGACCTCACGAGCGGCCAGTGGTCGACCTGGTTCGATGGTGACGACGTCGGCCTCGGTGGCCGCATCATCCGGGCCGCGACCGTGCGGGCCGACGGCGACCTGCTCGTATCGATGGACGCGAACGGCACCCTGGCCGGCCTGGCCGGCGGCCCGAACGGGACCGCGTACGAGATGTACGACGTGCTCCGGTTCACGCCGACCTCGCTCGGCGACACCACCGCGGGAACCTGGACGTTCCATTTCGACGGCTCGGACGTGGGCCTGTCGGGCAACCCCGACATGTCGCCCCGCGGGCTGTCGTCGC
>JBEIUL010000435.1:0-2484 GCA_040374395.1 Phycisphaeraceae bacterium | reverse complement strand
GTCGTGGTCGAGGTCGGCGATCACGCCATCCGACGCGTCGCCGCTGCCCTGCGGGATCTTCGCGGTGTCCGTGAGGTCGGCGTAGCGACCGGCGCTCGTCTGGCGGAAGAGCCGGTCCTTCCCGGCATCTCCGGCAAGGAAGACGTCGACGAGCCCGTCGTTGTCGACGTCGCCCCACAGCGCGAAACGCACGCCTGCGGCCTTCGCGAGCGGATGGTCGGGCATCGTGCGGAAGCCGGGGTCGCCGGTGGCCGACGGTTCGATGCCGAGGAGGAGCGCGTTCGGCGAGCTCGCGTCGCCGGTGCCCGCGATGAGGAGGTCCATGCGACCGTCGGCGTCGGCGTCGGCGACGGTGATCGAGGGTGCCGCGCCCGCCGCGATCGAGGGCATCCCGCCGACCTGCGGCGCGGACGGCCGCACCGCCGCGGTACCGGCATCGGCCACCTTCGCGACGATGGCCGCCGGCAGGATCGCCTCGCCGAGCGTGCCCATCCGCGTGTACTTGAACTCGGCGAGCCGCGCCCGGGGATCGTCGGCGAGAGCCTGGAACTCGGCGAGCGCCGCCTCGGAACCGGCCTCGTCGCCGAGCCGTCCGAGCGTCCGCTGCAAACCGAGGAACGACGATCGCAGCGCGGATCGATCGCGGCCGCCTCGCGGTACGCGGCGACCGCGCCGGCGAGATCACCCGCGAATTCAAGGCACTGCCCGACGTAGAACGAGCGGTACGCGTCGGGCTCGCCCGGAATCCCGGCGGCCCGGAACGCATCGAGGGCCCGGGCCGGCTCGCCGAGATAGAGAAGCGAAAGCCCCTTGCAGTAGTTCGCCCGCGGCGAGAGCGCGGCCGCGGCCGGATCGGCGAGCAGCTCGTCGAGCAGCACGATCGCCCGCTCCTGCGCCCCATCCTCGGTCTGGTTCATGATCGCGATCGCGAGGTCGAGTTTCGAGATCGGGTCGGCTTTCGCGAGGTTCGCGAGGGCCGCCTCGGCCTCGGCGAACTCGAACTTCCCGAGCAGCCCGACGCCCCGGTTGAGCTCGGCGACGATCGCAGCGTCGACGCCCGGGACCGCGACCGGCGCCGCCGATTCCGGCGCGACCGGAGCATCCTCGCCGCCGCACCCGGCGAGCGCCGCCCCGATCGTCATCACCAGCACGCTCCGCCTCATCGTTCACCCCGCTTCGCCTCGGCGATGCGACGGTTCAACGCCTCGATCGTGATTCCCTCGCGTGCCGCCGGCGGAAAGTGCGACCGCGCGAGGTACGAATACGCCTCGCTCCGAAGGTGCGCCCGCAGGTCGTGCCCGCGCCGCCGCTCGCGTTCGGCCCGCAGGCCCGCGAGATCGATGGGCGCGACCACGACCTTCTCGCCCGGCCCCGGATCGGCCTGCGCCAGCACCCGCCCGTCGAAGTCGACGACCATGCTTCCGCCCGGCCACGAGAACGGCGGGTAGTTCGCGAGGCTCGCCCCCTGGTTCGCGGCGACGACGAACATCGTGTTCTCGGCGGCGCGGGCGCGGTTGAAGAGCGTCCACCAGTCCATCGGCGGCGTCGCGCCCCACGGATCCATGTAGGCCGAGACGCGGATCGCGACCTCGCAGCCGTTGAACGCGAGTTGGCGGATCGCCTCGGGAAAGATCCAGTCGTAGCAGATCGCGACGCCGAGCTTCCCGATCTCGGTCTCGACGACCGGGAACGGCTCGCCGAACGGGAACCCGAGGTCGTGCGGGCTCGCGTGCACTTCCCACGGGATCCACGGGTTCACCTTGCGATAGAGCGAGAGGACGCCGGTCGGCCCGACAAGTGCGGTCGTGTTGAAGACCTGCCCCGGATGGTCGCGGTGCCGCTCGAGAAAGGTGCCGGTCTGGATGAAGCAGCCGTGCTTCCGGCAGAGCGCCGCGTAGCGATCGAGGTGCTCGTTCGGCATCTCGACCGCGAGCGACTCGTGCAGTTCCCTCGGCGTCAGGTGGATCGGGACGGCGTGGGCGAACTCGGGGAAGGCGAGCAGCCGCACGTCGTGGAACGGTTCGTATCCGACGATCGTCCCCTCGGCGATCGCCAGCATCCGGTCGACCCGCGAGCGGATCTCCGAGCGGTCCTTCGGGCACGGGAAGTCGGTCTGGCACGCGGCCGCGTGGTACCGGGCGACGCTCATGGGTGAAAGAGTAGCCGCGACCCAAGAGAACCGGCCCCGAACTCCCTTTCGGGCCCGGGGCCGGCGGAGAAAGATCTCGCGAATGCAGGCTCAGCCGAAGCGGCGGTTCGCCTCGTTCCAGTTCACGACCGACCACCACGCCGTGACGTAGTCGGGACGGCGATTCTGGTAGTGGAGGTAATACGCGTGCTCCCAGACGTCGAGGCCGAGGATCGGCGTGCCGAGGACGTCGGCGACGCCCTTCATGAGCGGGTTGTCCTGGTTCGGGGTGCTCGTGATCGCGAGCGTTCCGTCGGGCTTCTTG
Source organism: Phycisphaeraceae bacterium (assembly GCA_040374395.1). Lineage (GTDB taxonomy): Bacteria > Planctomycetota > Phycisphaerae > Phycisphaerales > SM1A02 > JBEIUL01. The sequence continues at coordinate 31 of JBEIUL010000435.1, read as the reverse complement.
ACGAGCCACGCCCAGCCCGAGCCGAAGCGGG
>JBEIUL010000420.1:0-2614 GCA_040374395.1 Phycisphaeraceae bacterium | reverse complement strand
GACCCGCCGTCGGCATGTGGATCGCCGCGATCCCGCTCGTCGACGCCACGCTGCTTCTCGCGCTCGGCCACCAGTGGCTGTCGTGCGGCGCGATCGCCTGCTTCGTGGCCGCCCGCCTGCTCGCCCGGCGGATCGCCCCGAGCTGAGCCCGGCCGCCGCTCCCCTAACATCCTGCCCCCATGCGTCGCGTCGCGGTCCTCAACGTCGTCGGCCTGAGCCCTTCGGTGCTGGCCGCGATGCCGCGCCTCGCCGCCCTGGCCCGCGAGTCGGGCGGCATCCGCACGCTGGTCCCGCCGCTGCCCGCGGTGACCTGCTCGTCGCAATCGACCATGCTCACCGGTCTCGACCCGTCGGCCCACGGCATCGTGGGCAACGGCTGGTTCGACCGCTCGCTGCAGGAAGTGCAGTTCTGGAAGCAGTCGAACCGGCTCGTCGCGGGCGAGAAGGTCTGGGAGACGGCGCGGAAGGTCGAGCCGTCGGCGACCGTGGCGAACCTCTTCTGGTGGTTCAACATGTACTCGAGCGTCGACGTCTCGGCGACGCCGCGCCCGCAGTACAAGTCCGACGGGCGGAAGATCCCCGACTGCTACACGCATCCGGCCGGTCTCCGCGACCGGCTGCAGGCCGAGCTCGGCGCGTTTCCGCTCTTCCGATTCTGGGGCCCGAAGGCCGACCTCCGCTCGACCGAGTGGATCGCCGCCGCCGCCCGTCGCGTCGAGGAGTGGCACGGGCCGTCGCTGTCGCTCGTCTACCTGCCGCACCTCGACTACTGCCTGCAGAAGTTCGGGCCCGACGACGCCCGCAGCCGCCGCGAGTACCGCGAGATCGACCGGCTGGTCGACCAGCTCGTGACGTTCTACCGCGGGCGCGGGGTGCGGACGGTGATCGTCAGCGAGTACGGCATCGCGCCGGTCCGCGGCGCGGTCGAGCCGAACCGGGCGCTGCGCGACGCCGGCCTGCTTGCGACCCGCGACGAGGACGGTGAGCTGCTCGACGCCGGGGCGAGCGAGGCGTTCGCGGTGTGCGACCACCAGCTCGCGCACGTCTACGTGCGCGATCCGCGGCGCGTCGACGAGGTGCGCGACCTTCTGGCGGCAGTCCCGGGCGTCGAGGCGGCGATCGACGGCGACGCGCGGAAGGACGTCGGGCTCGACCACCCGCGATCGGGCGAGATCGTGCTCGTGAGCGACGCCGACCGCTGGTTCGCCTATCCGTACTGGCGAGAGGGCCACGAGCCCGACTTCGCCCGCACCGTCGACATCCACCGCAAGCCGGGATACGACCCGTGCGAACTGATCCTCGATCCGACGCGACCGCTGCTCGGGGCCCGGCTGGCCGCGAAGGTGCTGGCGCGAAAGCTCGGCGTGCGCTGCACGCTCGATCCGGTCCCGCTCGACCCTTCGCTCGTGCGCGGATCGCACGGCCGCGTGCGGCAGCCGATCGGGCTCGAGCCGGTGCTCTTCGGCGACGGTCTCGAGCGGCTCGACGCCGGTCCGCTTCCGATGTCGGCGGTTCGCGACGCGATCCTCATCGCGATGGAGCTGCGGTGAACGGGCTGCGGATCTTCTGGCTCGGGGCGATCGCGCTGGTCGCCGCGGCGATGTACCTGTCGCTGCCCCGCGACCGGGCCGATCCGGCCGCGATCTCCGTGCCGGTCGCCGACGATCCGACCGTCGCGCCGGCGGCACCGCCGCCGTCGTCGCCACCGACTCCACCCCCGCCGCCACCGCCGCCCGCAGCCCCGAAGGCGCCCGCGATTCCCGCCGACGCCGCCCCGACCCTCGGAAGGGGCACCGAACTCGAGCCGTTCCGCATCAACTGGGACCTGCTCGCCCTCGGACGCGACGCGGTACGCGAGGACGGCTCGCTCGCCCTGCCGCCGGGCCTGCTCGCGGTCGACGGCACGTGGATCGAGATCGACGGTTACTTCGCGGCGCCGCTTGCCGTCGAGACCACCCGCGAGCTGCTCGTGATGCTCAACCGCTGGGACGGTTGCTGCATCGGCGTGCCACCGACCGCCTTCGACTGCATCGAGACCACGCTGGCCGAGCCGATCGAGCTTCGCGGCCGCCACCAGATCCGCTTCGGGCCGGTGCGGGGCGTGCTGCGAATCGAGCCGTTCCGCGTCGGCGACCTGCTTCTCGGTCTCTATCGGCTCGAGAGCGCGTCCCTTCGAAACGGCTGAGCCGTGCTAGGCTTCCGCGATGCTTTCGACGTCGCTGATCGGCCTGGCCATGGTCCTCGCGGTCGCACCTCGGCCCGCCGCGGACGACCCGCCGGCGGAACCCGCCGCACCGGCCGCTGAACCGGCTCCGCAACCGCCATCGCCCGACGCCGTTCCCTTCACCTTCGAGCGGGCCCTCGCGATCGGTCGCGTGGGCCGCGGCGGTCGCAGCCCGATCCGCTACGACGCGGTCGAGGCGCGCCTTGTGCGGGGCGAGCCGATCTCGCCGAGGGAAGGCGACACCATCGTGGCCCCGGACGGCGAGGAGCGGGCGTGGACGCCGATCGCCGCCGAAAACGGCTCGTTCCGGGCCGACGCCCTCGCGGGTGGCTACGCGTTCGCCACGTTCGAGGCCACCGAGGCGACGACGCTGGTCCTCGAGGCGAGCGG
>JBEIUL010000121.1:0-6917 GCA_040374395.1 Phycisphaeraceae bacterium | reverse complement strand
CGCTGGTGGCGCGACTGGCGGTTCTCGTGGTGGAAGGGCCTCGGCCTCGCGGGCGACAACCTCCAGTTGCGAGAGCACGACCGCGACGAGCTCGCGCACTACGCCAAGCAGGGCGCCGGCACGAGCGACATCGAGTACCGCTTCCCGTTCACCGCCCCCGGCTTCGGCGAGCTCGAGGGCATCGCCCACCGCGCCGACTTCGACCTCAAGGCCCACGCGGACCGGTGCGGCAAGGGCGAGAAGATGCGGTACTTCGACCAGGAGCGGAACGAGCGGTACTTCCCGCACGTGATCGAGCCCTCGGCCGGGGCCGACCGCGGCACGCTCGCGCTCCTCTGCGAGGCGTACACGCCCGATCCGACGCGGCCAAGCGGTGTCTTCCTGAAGTTCGCCCCGCGGATGGCCCCGCTCAAGGCGGGCATCTTCCCGCTCGTGAACAAGGACGGGATGCCCGAGATCGGCGAGCGGCTGTATCGCGAGCTGCGGCGGAAGCACCGCGTCGACTTCGACCCGAAGCAGACGATCGGCAAGCGTTACGCCCGCATGGACGAGGCGGGCACGCCCTTCTGCTTCACGATCGACAGCGACACGCTCACCGCCCAGACCGTGACCGTCCGCCATCGCGACACGCAGGCCCAGGAGCGGATCGCCCTCGACGCGGTCCCGGCCTGGCTCGACGAGCGGATCGGCGGCTGACGCGGGAGGCGCCGGGCATCCACGCCGGTCGCCGAGACGCACCCCGCGCGGAGCGACGGGGCCATGCCCCGTCGAGGATCCGGGAGGTGGCAGGAAACCAGCGGGTGAGCGGGAGTTTCGTGCGTCGTGCGTGAGTTCCACGACGAGGCATGGCCTCGTCGTTCCGGGCCGTGGCGTCGTAGGTGGCCTGCAAAGAAGCGCCCGGTGGCTGTTCGCCAACGGGTGCTCGTCCCCCGCGAGCTTTGCGAGCAAAAAGCACCCGGTGGCTGTTCGCCACCGGGTGCTCGTCCCTTGGTGCGGAGCCAGGTATGTGTGGGCTGCCCCAGAGGAAGAGGGCTACCCGTGGCTCCGCGTCGTGTAGGCTCGGTTGCCGGTCCGGACCGGTTTCCCGGTCGCGAATTGCCTTCGGGACCCCCCGGAAGGCATCCCGCATCGGCCTCGGCAACTTTCGCCTGTCCCGTCGTCCGTTGGCCGGGGCTTCCGGAGAAGCCCGCAACCCGCGTCTCGACAAGCACATATTCGCCCGAGGGGGCACCCTCGGCCATAAGGAAACTGCCCCATCCCCGCGCGGTTTTCGCGTACCGGCAGGGACGCTTCCCCGTCGGGATCGGACATCACGCTTGCACGGGGCTCACACCAGCCACTCGTCGCGGACGAGCATGCCCGCCGGCACCGCCGCCGCGTCCGACCGCTCGACGAGGCTCGCAAGCGGCCAGGCGCACGCATCGATCGCGAAAGCCCCCGCCGGCCGGTGGTTCCCGCTTGCGCCGAGGCCCCCGAAGGGAAGCTTCCCGCTCGCGCCGGCCGTCCCGTTGTTGCGGTTCACGCATCCGGCCCGCACCGTCGAGGCGAACGCCTCCCACTCGGCGTCGTCGCGGGTGAAGATCGCGGCGGCGAGGCCGAAATCGGTGGCATCGGCCTGGGCGATCGCGTCCTCGAGCCCGTCGACGATCGCGATCCGCACGAGCGGACCGAAGGTCTCGCGGTCGTCCTCGCGGCGGAACCGCTCGACCTCGACGACCGACGGCGTCACGAACCAGCCCGGCCGGTCGAGCCGCGAGGCGGCGACGAGGACGCGTCCTCCCGTCCTCGCGAGCCGGGACTGTTCCGCGAGGGTCGCCTCGGCCGCGGCCTCGTTCACGACCGGACCCATGAAGACCGGATCCGTCGAGAGTCCGGGGCCGACGAGCAGGTTCGACGCGACGCGGCAGAACGCGGGGATGAACCGGTCCGCGATCGCCCGGTCGACGAGGATCCGCCGCGTGCAGGTGCACCGCTGCCCGGTCGTCGCGAACGCGGCGCGGGCGCACTCGATGACCGCCTGCCGCAGGTCCGCGCTCGGCATCACCGCCGCCGCGTTGCTGCCGCCCATCTCGAGGGCGACGATGCGGCCGGTCCGGGCGAGATTCGCCTCGAGAATGGCCCGCCCCGCGGGCACCGAGCCGGTGAAGAGGATTCCGTCGATGCCATCGTGGTTCACGAGCCGCCGGGCGACGTCCGCCCCGCCCTGCACGACCGACAGCACGCCCTTCGGCAGCCCCGCCTCGGCGAAGCACTCGGCCATGAGCTGGGCGACGCCGGGAGCCTTGTCGCTCGGCTTGAAGACCGCGGTGTTGCCCATCAGCAGGGCCGGAACGAGATGCCCGTTCGGCAAGTGCGCGGGAAAGTTGAACGGTCCGAGCACCGCCATCACGCCATGGGGGCGGAAGCGGCAGGTTCCGACGCGACTCGGCCCGATCGCGACCTCGTACCCACGCACCCGGCGCATCGTCTCGTCGGCGAGCGTGACCGCGACCTTGTCGGAAAGCAGCTTCGCCTCGAGCCGCGACTCCTCGAGGGTCTTGCCCATCTCGAGCGTGATGCGGCGGGCGATCCGCTCGAGATTCCGCTGCGTCGCCTCGGCGTAGCGCTTCAGGATCGCCGCCCGCTCGTCGATCGCGAGGCGGCTCCACGCCGGGAACGCCGCGCAGGCCGACGCCACCGCGGCATCGACGTGCGCGGGCCGCGGCGAGCCCGACCAGGTGACCCGCGACGGGTCGGCCGGATCGCGCACGACGAGCGCGTCGCCCTCGAGGGGAACGGACGCCCCGTCGAGGAAGTCCGCCCCCGGAAGCCGATCGCTCATGCCTTGCGACCCCGCGTCGCGCCGGTCGCTGCCTTCTTGCGGCCCTTGCTCACCGCGGCGAGCGGCGTGACGCCGATCCGCTGGCCTTCCTTGGCCCCGAGCTCACGGATCGCCTCGGCGGGAATCCGCACCGAGTCGCCCTCGATCGAGCCCTGGCAGCGAAGCGCCCGGAAGTCATCCTTGGTCTCGAACGAGACGAACATCTCGCTGCCTCCGCGGGCCAGCGACCCGGCGAGCGTGAGGCTCCGCGTCGCCTTCACGAGCGGGATCGCGTCGCGGTCGGCCTCGAGATACGGGCCGCCGTCGAACGGATCGACGTGGCCCTTGCTGCGGAAACCCTGCCGCTCGAGCATCGCCTTCGCGGGCTCGGTCTCCTCGCCGACCTTGCCGATGAGGGCCCGGGCCTCGGGCGGCAGCAGCGTGGCGAACAGCTCCTCGCGCGGGAAGAGGCTGGTCATGAACTCCTTCGACCGGGCCGAGAAGAGGTCGGCCTCGCGATACGACAGGTTGATGAAGCGGCTGCCGAGGTACTCCCAGAGCGGCGTGCGGCTGTCGGTGGTCACCGTGCCCATGAGCTCGGCCAGGATCCGCTGCGCGAACCGCTCGCGGTGCAGGCCGATGTAGTGGAATCGCACGAGCGAGAGCAGCGACCCGAGCCGGTCCTTGTGCCCGCGGTAGCCCGGGGCGAGCACCAGCCCGCCCATCTCGCTCGGGCCGGTCTCGTCGGTGTCGAAGGTCAGCGTGACGTGCACCTGCCCGCCCTGCAGGTCGCGCGAGAAGAGCTCGCGGCGGCCGACGCGGAAGAAGACGTGCGGCGAGCCGGGCCAGCTGATGCACGAGATCACCGCCGAGGTGCCGACGACATTCTCGGTCTCGGTGTCCTCGAGCACGAACATGAACTGCCGCTCGCGTTCCGACTTCGCCTTGCCCGCGAAGCTCGCGAGGCTGCGCTTGATCTTCGCCGAGAGCAGGTCGTGGTCGGCCGGGAGGTTTATGAAATGCACCATCCGCGCCAGCTTGAGCAGCGTGGGAAGGTCCTTGGGCTGGGCCGGTCGGATGACGAACATGGTTCACTCCGCGGCGACGGCGGCCATCGCCCGCTCGACGATCTCGAAGACCGGCGTGAAGTCCTCGGGACGCATGACGCCGACCGGCGGCAGGAACCGCAGGTGGTACGGGCCGTGCCCGCACGAGAAGGCGATCACGCCCTCGTCGAACATGCGGTGCAGCAGCTTGCCGATGCGGTCCTTGTCGCCGCCGAAGGGCGTGAGCCGCATCATGCCGCCGTGGCCCGAGACGATCCGGTCGGGCGTGTACGTCCGGCCGAACGCGTCGCGCACCGCGGGGAAGAACTCGGGGCGGCGGCGCACGAGGTCCTCGGCCGCCTTCCGGAACGCCGCGTGCAGCCGGGCGATCTTCCCGTCCGGGCCGTAGTAGCCGCCGTCACGCAGCCGCGTCAGGGCCGCGAGCCCGACGCCGAACGCCGTCGCGCTCGCGGTGAACGTGCCCGAGAGCAGGCCGGGCTTCGGGTTGATCTCGGCGGTGTAGAGGCACGCGCACGCCTGGCTCATCTTCCCGATCGTCACCACGTCGATCAGGTCGCCGAGGCCGAGCCGCTCGAAGGCGAACATGCTCTCGGTGCGGCCGAAGGTCTGGACCTCGTCGTCCCAGACCGGGACGCCGTGCTTGCGGGCCATCTCCATCAGGGCCACGAAGAACTCGCGCGGCGCGGTGTGGAAACCGCCCTCGCCCTGGATCAGCTCGACGATGAGGCAGCTGTGCTGCTTCGGGTAGCGATGGAGGTACTGCTCGAGGTGCCAGAGGACCATCTCGGTCGCCCGCGAACCGAGGGCCGGGTCGTAGAACGGCAGGTAGTCGACCTGGACGTTGAGCGGCACGCCGACGCGGTAGGCCGGGCCGTCGCCGATCTGGGCCATCGTCGTCGAGCGGCCCATGAAGCAGTCCTGGAAGGCGATCACCCGCGGGGCCGCGTTCGTCTTCTGCTGGCAGACCTTGAGGGCCGCCTCGTTCACCATGCAGCCCGAGTTCGACACGAAGCAGTGCTTGAATCGCGAGCCGCGACCCGCCTCGGCGAGCAGGAAGTCGGCGAACTCGAGGCTGTCGCGGTTGAACTGGAGGTTCCCCTGCATCACGGTGTCCGAGAGCGACGCCCGCAGGGCCGCCTCGACCATCGCCGGGTCGCCGTGCCCGAACATGTGCACGCCGATGCCGTTGATGAGGTCCCACTTGACGCTGCCGTCCTCGAGCTCGACGAGGGCGCCGTTGCCGACGCCGCTGCCGATGTACGGGTAGAGGTTCGGCCGGCCCTTGATCTCGGCGCTGCGGGCGAGCCACTTCGCGTAGCCCTCGTGCAGCTCGCCGCGGGGCGGGCGGGCGCCGGTGAGCGTCGACTGCTTCGCCTTCAGCTCGTCGACGATGGCGCGGATCGAACGCTCGACGACGGGACTCGAGCGGAACGCACTCCCGACGGTCTCGACCGGGGCGGACATCGTGGCGGTGGGCATCGGATCTGGTTCCTGGTCGTGGCGAGTTCCCGGACGCCGATCGCGGGAAACCCGGATCGTACGTCGACCGCCCCGAGGGGGGTGCTTGAGCCCGGGAAGAGTCCCGGGACGCGGTCAGGAAAGTCGGCCTTCCGAGGCCCTCAGCAGCGCGATCGCAAGGAGCGCCGCCCGGGTCGGAAGGGTCTCGAGTTCCACGAACTCGTCCTCGCGGTGGAGGTTCCCGCCGCGGACCCCGAGGGTGTCGAGCGTCGGCAGGCCGGCGGCCTGGAGGTTGTTCCCGTCGCAGACGCCGCCGGTCGACTCGAAGGGCAGCGGCAGCCCGAGCGATTCGCTGATCGCGCGGATGCCCTCGGCCATCGCGAGGGTCGCGGCCGTCCGCGGCTTCGCCGGCCGCAGGAACGAGCGGCGGACGGTCACCGCCGGCATCGCGTCGGGCCGCGTCGCGAGGGCGTCGAGGGCCGCCGCGAGTTCCGCTTCCGCCGCGGGATCGCGGAACCGCACGTTGCCCCAGGCGCTCGCCGCATCCGGCACCGCGTTCGAGACCGCGCCGCCCCGCAGCGGACCGACGTTGGCGATCCGCCCGTCGGCGGGCCGCGAGAGGCCCTCGATCACGAGCAGCGTCCGGGCGAGGGAGTTCACCGCGCTCACCCCCGACGTGAAGTCGCGGCCGACGTGCGCCGAGCGGCCCTTCACGTCGACGCGGAACTGGCCCGCGCCCATCCGCTCGACGACGATCCCCCCCGCCGGCGTCGCCGGCTCGACCGCGAGGCCGACCGCGTGCCGCTTCGCCTCGGCCGCGAGACAGGCGGCGCTCGCGTAGGAACCGGTCTCCTCGTCGGAATTGAACAGCACGGTCCACCGCACCGGGAGCCCGCACTCGGCGAGGGCCTCGAGGGCGTGCAGCAGCAGGACGATCCCGCCCTTCATGTCGGCGGCGCCGGGGCCGCGGGCGATCGGACCCTCGCGCACGAGCGTGCGGAAGTTGCCGTTCGGGTCATGCACGGTGTCGAGATGGGCGGCGACGAGGACGCTGCGGCCCGCGACCTCGGGGCCGCGGACGATCGCGGTCGGCGGCGGCGGGACCGGCTCGTGATTCGCGGGCGACAGCCACGCCGGCGCCGGTTCGCCCGGAACGACCTCGACGCGACCGCCGAGCCGCGCGAGCCGGCTGGTGACGAGGCCGCGAGTCTCGTCGAGCCCGGGCGTGAAGCCCCGGCCGGTGGGGATCGCGACGAGGGCCGCGAGGTCGCCCTCGATCGTGGAAGCCCGGGCGGCGAGCGCCGCCGACAGCCTCGACTCGCGGGCGTCGAGCGTGTTCACGCCCGCACCGCCCGGCCCGGCACGCCGACCCGGATCCCGTTCACCGCGAGGAATTCCTCGGAAAGCTCGCCCTCGAAGACCTCGCTCGCCGGCCCGGTCATGCGGACCGTCCCGCCGTTCCGCTCGATACCAAGGTCGATGCGAAGGTCGCCGCCGGGAAGATGGACCAGCATCGGCCGCGTACCCGACGCGAGCCCGAGCCGCACGCACGCGACGCCGACCGCGCTCGCCCCGGTGCCGCAGGCGAGCGT
>JBEIUL010000067.1:0-8708 GCA_040374395.1 Phycisphaeraceae bacterium | reverse complement strand
TGCCGTCGCCGTCGAGATCGGTCGAGCCGGCCTGGCCCCACGCCGCGAGGACCGCGGCGAGGTCGGACGCCGAGACCTGCGAGTCGCCATCGAGGTCGGCGGGGCAGGGATTCGACTGCTCGCAGACCGTCGCGACCATCCGCACCGCGTCGACCGCGGCCTCGGTGACCGAGTTGTTCGGCGTGTCGTTGATCACGAACCGGACCCGGCTCGTGGTCGTGGGCACGATGAAGTCGTTCATGCGGAAGGAGCGGACCTGCCACACGCTCGAGGTCGTGCCGACGCTGTCGGCGGTGACCCACGTGGAGCCGTCGGCCGAGACCTGCACGACGAGGAAGTCCGCCTCGGACGGCAGGGCCGCGTCATTACAGTAGACGAACGCCGCGTACGAGACCTCGACCGAGGCTGCCGCGAGGTCGATCGCCGGGCTCGTGAGCACGGTCGGTCCGCCGTCGAGGTCGCCGGACGCGGCGGTCGTGCCGGCCGGCGCGTTGTAGGTCACGTAGCAGTGGATCCCGGGAGCCGGGGTGTAATCGTCGCCGGGAACGACCGGGATTCCGGTGCTGGTGACGCCGTTCGGATCGCCACGCTCCCAGGTTCCCGAGGTCACCGGGCCGGTGTTCATGACCGTCCAGCCCGAATCGGTCTCGAAATCGTCGCTGAACGCGACCACGGTTCCCGTCGAGACGCCCACCGAGAAGCTGGCGGCAGGGGCGGTCGGCGGATCGGAGTACGTCCCGCCGTTCGAGAGGCCGGACGTGAGGTAGTAGCGCACCGCGTCGCCGCAGTTCGCGGCCGGCAGCGTCGCGGTGTACGAGCTTCCGCCGGCGGCGACGAGCGGCGAGCCGGCGAACGCCGAGCCGTTCACCGACACCATGAGCCGCGGGCTGACGAGCGATCCGCCGCCTGCGATGGCGAGGTTCACCGTGATCGGCGTCGCGACGCCGGGCTGCACCGCCGCCGGGCGGCCCGACGGGTAGGTGAACGCGACGCCGATCGGCGGGGTGTTGATCCAGATCTCGAGGCCGGCGCAGCGGCCGGTCACGAGGTCGAGGTAGCCGTCGCCGTTGATGTCGAACGGCGCGATGTCGTAGGTCGAGGCGAGGTTCGCCAGCGGCAGGACCGTCCCGACCTCGTCGAGGGTGATGTTCGGGACGTTCCCGAGGTTGCGGTAGATCCTGGTGCGGCGGCCGCTCGAGGGGCAGAACGGCCCGAGGTCGGCGTCGACGTCGCAGATGATCACGTCCTTGAAGCCGTCGTTGTCGAGGTCGGCGATCCGGCAGGTGTTGCCGAACTCGCTGATGCTGTCGGCGATCGTCGAGATCGCGAACGTCGCGTAGCCCTGGGCGTTGTTGCCCGTGTTGAGCATGAGCCGGTCCTGGCCGTCGTCGACCACGACGAGGTCCATCTTGCCGTCGTTGTTCAGGTCGGCCGTCTCCATGTTGTACGGGGCGCCTTGGGCGATCGAGACCGGGCCGTTGAAGCTCATCCCGTGCTCGGCACCGGTCTTCGAGTAGAGCACCGCGACGTCCTGCCCGCCGGTCAGGGTGTTGATGCGGGCGATGTCGTCCTTGCCGTCGTTGTTGAAGTCGGCCACCACCGCCGCGTTGCCGAACGCCGAGGCGAGCTGCGCCGAGGTCATGCGGGTGGTCGTGGAGTCGAAGAAGTGGCCGGGACCGGGGCCGCCCGGGGTGTTCCCCCAGTTCACGAGGAACTTGTTGTCGTAGTCCTTGGTCGCGGTCTCGCCGGGGCTCTGCTGGCACTCGCCCGCGTCGACGGTGTCGCCGTCGCCGTTCAGGTCGATGCAGATCGTGCCGCTCGTCTCGGGGGTGTCGTAGTCGACGAAGAAGATGTCGGGGTAGCCGTCGCCGGTGAAGTCATGCACCACCGCGTCGCAGGCCCGCGGGTTCGCGACCGAGCCGTTCTTCGCCAGGAGCACGGGGATGCGGGCATCCTCGAAGCGGAAGCCGCGCCAGGCGCCGCTCTTGTCGTCGCCGAGGTTCCGGTAGACCCGCGGCTGGCCGAGGATCTCGTTCACGTGGTCGGACATCGTGGTGTGGGTCACGAGGTCGATCCAGCCGTCGAGGTCGACGTCGATCGCCTTCACGTCGCGGTCGTTCACCGGGTCCATGAGGCCCTGGTAGCCCGCAACGTCGCTCGCCGAGCCGTACTCGACGGTCCGGTCGACGAGCAGCCCGCCCTCGTTCATGAGCAGGATGTCGCGGAACCCGCCTTGGATCGATCCGGGGAACTTCCGCACGCAGATGAGGTCGAGGTCGCCGTCCTGGTCGAAGTCGGCGAACGCGAAGTCCTTCTCGAGGTTGTCGTTCTGGAGCGATGGGCTCATCACCAGCCGCGAGGAGGTCTGGTTCGCGTAGTTCACCCACGCCGCCTGGGCGAGGGCGACCGGGGCCGCGGCGAGGGCGATCAGCGACGCGAGGGGCAGGAACGTGCGGGTCATCGTGGGAAGGATCCGGAGGGCGGGAAGGGAGAGCGTCAGGGTACGGGAACGGAGGTCAGGGGCAGTCGCCCCACGCCCCGAGGATCACGGCGAGGTCGCTCGCCCCGGTGTTGCCGTCGCCGTCGAGGTCGGCACCCGGAGTGTTCCAGGCGGCCAGCACCATCGAGAGGTCGGGGGCCCCGACCGAGCCGTCGCCGTCGAAGTCGGCCGGGCAGGGCAGGCACTCGTCGGGACGGCCGTCGAAGTCGGAGTCCTTGCTCGTGCCGGCGACGATGTCGATGAGATCGGCCGTGCCGTTTCCATTGCAGTCGGCCTCGGGCAGGCCGAGGGCCTGCCGGAGGAGCTCGACGTCCTCGGCGTCGACGTCGCCGTCCCGGCCGACGTCGGCCATCGCGCAGGGGCTGTCGGGGGTCACGCCGGTCGCGCCGAAGCAGTCGCTCACCTGCGGCACGTCGCCCATCGTGACCTGGTTGTCGCCGTCCATGTCGAACTCGAGGCGGCCGAGCGAGTCGAGGAACGCGATGAGTTTCCCCTGGTCGGCGGCCGGCAGGTTCGCGAACGCGTCGGCGCTCGCGGCGCCCTCGCCGTACGGGCCGTGGGCCGCGATCGCCTGCGTCACGCGGTTGGCGAACGTCCCGCCGCTCACGCGGCCGTCGTGCAGCATCGGGTTCCGGGTCCGCAGGTTCCACAGCGTCGGCGTGCGGAACTCGCCCATGCCGGCGTCACCCTGCGGCAGGCCGTCGGCGAGCAGCCCCATCTCGTGGATGAGGAAGTCGGAGTACGGCCGGAAGGTCTTCCCGCGGATCGCGTCCTCGAGCGACGCGTCGTTCGAGGCGGTCCACTCGGGGACGTGGCAGGCGGCGCAGCCGATCGTGGTGAAGATCGCCTCGCCGGCCATGCCCGACCGCGGGGTCTGCGGCGGCGGGCCGAGATACCGCTGGAAGTGCGTCACGCGATCGATGAAGTCGTAGCCATCGTCGTCGGCGATGTCCTCGGGATCGGCGACCGTGTCGCACTGGGCGAGTCGAACGGGGTCGCCGTTCGGGGCGTTCTCCGTCGGAATGAGCCGGTTCGTGAGGCCCATCTCGTTGCGGCTCGCGTCGCCGGCGAACGAGAGGACGGTCGCCACCTGGGCCTTCCATCCGAAGCGGCCGGCGCGGGGCAGGCCCTTCGGTGTCTCGAGCGGCACGACCCAGTGCACGCGACCCGAGATCCCGTCGCCGTCGGCGTCGTCGGGATCGGCGTTCGCGGCGATCGCCGCGTCGGGAATCGCCTCGACGAGGCCGAAAGCGAGCGACGAGTTCGTGACGCGGGTCGTCGTGAAGTTCGCCTCGGGCGGCACGGTCTCGACGCAGCCGCCGTTGATCGCGAACGACTGCAGCAGCGAGCCTCCGAGATCGTCGAGCGGGACGAATTCGCCCTTCTTCTCGATCCCGAAGTGCGTGACCGAGATCGAACCCCAGCCGCCGAGCGGCGTCGAGTGGCAGCTGCCGCAGTTGCTCTTGTTGAAGATCGGGCCGAGGCCCATGAGCGGCGACAGCGGCGTGACGTAGAGCTGCCGGCCGGTCTGGAAGAGCTCGAGCTCGGCGGGGCTCAGGCCGACCAGCGGAGCGCCCGCCTTCGGTTGCAGCGAGAGCAGGCCTTCGCCGAGGACGGCGGGGGCGAGGGCGAGCGGGGCGAGCAGTGCGGCGAAGCGCGAGTGGGTCACGTCGGTTCCTCTGCAAGAAGCGGTCGCCGGGGCGAGCGATGCCGAGCCGGTTCCGACCATGCGGGCGGGCCCGGGAAAGTCCTGTCCTACGCGTCCGGCGGCCGTTCAGGCGACCGGTCCGGGATACTTTGCACGATCATTCCGGCAAGTCGATGCGGAGCCGCCGGTTCCGGAAGGGAAAGATCCCTTTCCACGTCCGGAACGGGCGGCGGCGGGCAACGCCTGAGGTTACCGGTCGGGATGGCGAATGGATGCCGACTTTCCTGGGCTTTTCGCGTCCCCAGCAGAAGGCTCGGGGGGATCTCCGCGGGCGGATCCGCGGGGCAATCGTGCGGGAACGCGAGAATGGCCGAAGGAGCGGGTTCCGGAAGCGGGTCGGATCGACGACGAACCAGTCGGCTGCGAGGCAGTGCGGCAAGAATGCAAGTCTCTTATTTGCAGGCATTAATGATCTTTGTGGCGGGCGTTCTGCCCGGGGCCTGTGGCGATCCGCCGCCCGCTCCGCCGCCGGCCGGTGCGACGGCGACGGCACCCCTCCCTGCGACTCCCGACCCGATCGTCCGTCCGCCCGCCTCGCCGCCGCTCGAGGGTGATCCTCGCTGGTCGGTGGTGCAGCGGATGCTGGGGACCGGTTCCTTCGCCGAGGCCGAGGTGGTGCTCGCGACCTGGTCGGCCGAGCGGCCCGACGACGCACGCCTGCGGTTCCTGCTCGGGCTCGCGATCCAGAAGCAGCGTCGGTACGACCGCGCCCGCGAGCTCCTCGAGTCGTCGATCGCGAACGACGCCGACTTCCCCGAGCGGAAGCACGTCGACCACTTCCTCGGCTGGTGCCTCTACTACCTCGGCGAGCCCGAGGCGTCGGCGGCGAGCTTCCGACGCCACCTCGATCGCGTGCCCGACGAGCCCGACTCGACGTTCGCGCTCGGGCTCATCGCGCTCGATGCGGGTGATCTCGACGAGGCCGAGCGGCGGCTCGCGCGGGCGATCGAGTTGCAGTCGGGTTCCGGCGCCAACCCGCGCGACTTCGCCAAGGCCCTCGCCCGGCTCGGAGACGTGCGCGACCAGCGTGATCTGCAGGCCGAGGCCGAGGAGCTCTACATGAGGTCGCTCGCGAGGTACCCGAACTCGGTCGAGGTCTGGGAGAAGCTCGCCCGCGTGCGCGACCGGCTCGGCAAGGGACGCGAGGCGGAGAGCGCCCGCAACGAGGCCGAACGCGCGAAGGCCCGCCTCGGCGGAGACGCCCGATGATCGCGATCGTCCCGTGGATCCTTGCGATTTCCCAGGCGACGCCCGCGGGCTCGATCCGGCTCGAGGACGTCACCGCGACCAGCGGGCTCGACGCGGTGATGACGAGCGGCGGCACGCCGAGCCGGGCGATCCTCGAGGTGAAGGGCGGGGGGCTCGCGCTCCTCGACTTCGATTCCGACGGCGACCTCGACCTCTTCATGCCGAACGGCGCGACGCTCGAGTCGCCGCGGAAGGGCCCGGGGGCCCGGCTCTTCCGCAACGACAGCGTGCCCGGCTCGATCCGCTTCGCCGACGTGACCGCCGCGAGCGGCATCCGCCACGCGGGCTGGAGCTTCGGGGTCGCCGCCGGCGACGTCGACGCCGACGGGCACGAGGACCTCTTCATCGCCTGCCACGGCCCGAACGTCCTGCTGCGGAATCGCGGCGACGGTTCGTTCGAGGACATCACCGCCCGGGCCGGCGTCGCGGGCGGCGACGACGAGTGGTCGACCGGCTGCGCCCTCGCCGACGTCGACCTCGACGGCGACCTCGACCTCTTCGTCGCGAACTACCTGCGGATCGATCCCGCCGCCGTGCCGCCGCCCGCCCGCTTCAAGGGCGTCGAGGTGATCGCGGGCCCGAAGGGCCTCGAGCCGCAGCGCGACCGCCTCTACCTCAACGACGGCACCGGCCGTTTCACCGACGCCACCGAGACGACGGGCATCGCCGCGGCGAAGCCGTCGTACGGGCTCAACGTCGCGATCCTCGACCTCGTCGGCGACCCGCGGCCCGACATCCTCGTCGGGAACGACAGCGAGCCGAACCACCTTTTCCGCGGCGAGACCACCCTCGACGGCTCGCCCCGCTTCATCGAGGTCGGGGTCCGCTCGGGTGTCGCGACCAACGGCGAGGGCCTCGCCCAGGCCACGATGGGCATCGCGATCGGCGACGTCGACGGGAACGGACGGCCCGACCTCTTCACGACGAACTTCTCCAGCGACACGAACACGCTCCACCTGAACGCCGACGCCTCGTACTTCGACGACCGTACCGCCCGTTACGGCGTCGGCGCCCCGAGCCGCCGGCTCTGCGGCTGGGCGGCGGCGTTCCTCGACCTCGACCATGACGGCGACGAGGACCTGCTCATGGTGAACGGCCACGTCTACCCGAACGCGACGCGCGAGTCGATGGATTCCGACTACGCCCAGCCGCCGCTCCTGATGGAACGCGACGGCGGGAAGTTCCTCGCCCGCACCTCGGCCGGCCCGTGGACGCCCGCGCCGCACCGCGACCGGACCGCGGTCTTCGCCGACCTCGACCGCGACGGGGCGGTCGATGCGGTGATCGGCGAGCTGAACGGGCCGCTCCGCGTGGTCCGCGGCCTCGCCGATCCGGCCCGCTCGCTCACGGTCGAGCTGCGCGACCGTCGGCCCGGCATCGGGAACTCCCGCGCGATCGGCAGCGTGATCACCGCACGATCCCGCGACGGCGCCGGCACCGAACTCGTCCAGCGACGCTGGCTCTGGGGCGGCGGGCCGTTCCAGTCGACGCTCTCGCCCGAGGCGCACTTCGGCTTCCCCGCCGGCACCGCGACGGTCGACGTCGAGGTCCGCTGGCCCGACGGCGCCGTGACGCGGCGCGAGTCGATCGCGCCCGGCTCGCCGCGGGTCACGGTCGAACGCCCCGGCTGATCAGGTCACGATCTCGACGATCTCGAACCGCTTCTCGCCGCGGGGCAGGTCGACCCGGACGATCTCGCCGACGCGGGCCCGCAGCAGGGCCTCGCCCATCGGGCTGGTGACGGTGACTTCGATGTAGTCGACGTCGAAGTTCCCGGTCGACTGGCCGACGAGCTTGTAGACGTCGAGGCCGTTGTTCGCGACGTCGCGCAGCCGGACCATCGCGCCGACGAAGACCATGTCGGCGGGGATCTCGGCCTCGCCGGTCACCACCGCGGTCGCCAGCCTCGCCTCGAGCTCGCGGATCTTCGCGTCGTTGAGGCCCTTGTCCTCGCGGGCGGCGTGGTAGTCGGCGTTCTCGCGGAGGTCGCCCTGGGCCCGGGCCTCGGCGATCCGCTCGACGAGGTCCTTGTCGAGGGCCCGCAGCGACGACAGCTGCCGTTCGAGCATGGCCTTCTCTTCGGCGGTGATGAAGTTCATGGGAGGACCGGGGGAGCGTGGGGACGAGAGGAGGAAAGCCCCTGGGGGAATCCGGGGGCCGGACGAGTCCGATCTCGGCCGGGGAAACGCGGGGAGGATAGCGATCCGAGGGGCCCGGGCCAACCGACCGGGCCGGTCAGGGGCCAACGGGTCCGCGACGGACGAGGCGGTGCATGCCGAGGACGAGCCAGGCGGCGAGGGCGACACCGAGGCCGGTTCCCGCGAGTCGCCACTCGACCGGAGTCGGCGGCTCGAAGCCGGCGGCGGTGAGCGACCAGAGGGCGGTCGCGGGGCTCCAGGCGGCGAGCGGAGCGCTCGCGGGATGCTCGGTGAAGGGAAGCGATCGGCCGGCGAGCAAGACGAGGAGCGGGCCGCCCGCGGCCATCGCGATCGCGACGGCCATCGAGACCGTCCGGCGAACCCCCAGCGAGGCTTGCGGTCCGGGGCCGCTGCCCGCGGCGACCACCGCGGCCAGCGCGAGCCCCCAGCCGGCGAGGCAGAGGTCGATCGCGGCGGCGCGGCCCGGCGGCCACGGCGTCACGAGCCGCAGCGGCCAAAGGACGACCTGGACGAGGCACAGGAGCACCGCGAGATCGAGCAGCGCCTGCAGGGCCGGTCGAGGCCGCATCGGTCCGCTCAGCCGCAGCAGGGGCCACGCGACCGCGAGGCCGGCGGCGATCGAGAGCAGCATCAGCCGGACGCCCGGCGTGTAGCTCGCCGACTGCGCCTGCACGGGCGGCCGGAAGCCGATGAGCAGCAGCCACGAGGCCCCGAGCCAGAGGCTCGAGAGCATCAGGAGGCCCCGGGGCGGGACCATCCGGCCGAGCGGCACGGTGCGGGAGCTCATGCGGACATTGTGCCGCGCCGCGGGAATGCGGTCAGGTCGTCCCGGCCGCGAGCTCGTGGCGGGGTTCCGGCCGGGTCACCACGTCGAACCGCAGGTCGAGCCCGCGGGCCCCGCCGTCGACGCGGCGGTAGTGATGCCAAAGCGTGTCGAGGCAACGCATCTTCTCGTCGGTGGGCATCTCGCCGAGGTTCCGTTCCTCGGGATCGCCGCCCCAGACGATCCGGTCGCCGCGGTCGGTGACCATTTCGAGGAGCCCCTCGCTCGCGAAGCGGCTTGCGTCGATCATCGTGACCTGGCCCGCCGCGA
>JBEIUL010000123.1:0-6882 GCA_040374395.1 Phycisphaeraceae bacterium | reverse complement strand
GCGGAACGGCCGAAGCGGTCGCCTGGGCGAGGATGAAGCCAATTTCGTAACTCGAGATTCCCGTGCCGCTGTAGAGGAAGCTGCCGACGAAGG
The DNA here is from genome assembly GCA_040374395.1 of Phycisphaeraceae bacterium. GTDB lineage: Bacteria > Planctomycetota > Phycisphaerae > Phycisphaerales > SM1A02 > JBEIUL01. Next base: position 6,789 of record JBEIUL010000123.1, on the reverse strand, counting down.
TGTGCGTGCCGGCGCTGATCGTGTCGCCGTTGGTGAGTCCCCCGCTGTTCAGGGTCCAGGTGCTCGCGTACCCCGAGTAAAACGAGAGGTCGTTGAAGATCGCCGAGTTCCCGAGGGTGACCGTGAAGGACATGCTGGCGACGCCCGAGGTGTAGCTCGAGGTCGTGACGATGGTCACCCCGAACAGGTCGATGTCGTAGCCGGGCAAGCCGCCGGCCACGCCGTAGGCCACGGCCGAGCCGTGTCCCGACCCGGCGCCGATCGCGAGCGGGACGTTCATCGTGGTGGACGGCCCGGCGTACGTGAACGTGCCGGTCGTCGACCCGAGGCTCGCGAAGCCGGATGCGGCGTCGAGCGACGAGAACAGGAGGGCAGGAATCGGGCCGCCCGCCGAGGCGAGCGAGCAGGTGACGAGCGCTGCGCCGGTGGCGAGAGCGCGGACGGAACGGGAGGGATTCGTGATGGGCATCGTTCTCTCTCTGCAGGGGGGCCGCGGTGACTCGCCGCGGGTCCGACCGCCGATCCGCGCCGAACATCGGGCGGAGGGGCTGAACGGTGGGAATAGATCCCGGGCGGGCCAAAGGGCAAGCGGAACGACACAAAGACTCGCGAAAAAAGCAAGTTACGTGTCGGATCAGGTCCGAGATTCGGTGCGGGTCTCGACGCGGCTGCCGTCGAACGCCCGATCTTCCGGCCACGACCTCACGGGCTGGTTCCGGGAGCGGAGACAATCCCGCGCCGTGCGAATCGCCGGCCGGAGATCGTCTCTCGAAGAGATGCGTGAAAGCGGGCGACGGGACTTGAACCCGCGACATCCTGCTTGGAAGGCAGGTACTCTACCACTGAGTTACGCCCGCGAAACGAGGCCTTTCGGCCCCGAAACACTGTACCCGATCCCGGGTCAGCGCGACGCCTCGACCGCCTTCGCGATCGCCTCGAAGTCGACCTGCACCCCGGGGTTCTCGCTCACCCAGGCGTAGGCGACCTTGCCGTTGCGGCCGACGACGAACGCGGCCCGCTTGGTGACGCCCTTCAGGCCCATCAGGTCTTCGTGCAGCGCCCCGTAGCTCGCGGCGACGGTCTTGTTGAAGTCGGAGAGCAGCGGGAACGGGATCCGCTCGTCGGCCCGGAAACGGTCGGCGACGAACGGGCTGTCGATCGAGATGCCGTAGATCTCGGCCCCGAGGCCCGACCAGCGGTCCCAGGTGTCGCGGAAGGTGCACATCTCGGCGGTGCAGACCGAGCTGTAGGCGAGCGGGAAAAAGAGCAGCACGACCGGCCGCTTCCCGAACGACGCGGTCACGTCGACGGGGTTGCCGGGCTTCGAGGGCAGCGTGATGGGGGGAGGGACGTCTCCGACCTTGAGTGACATGGGGACCTCGTTCGAGCCGTTGGCTTGTCAAACTGGGGAACCCTGACTCGGACACCGGGTCCGGATTGCGGTTCGGGGTTCGGGGCGGAGAGATTAGCACGACCCGCGGCGGCGAACAGGCTCGGGGCCGGGACCGGGAAGCAGCCTTCATAGATGGCGAAAGTTCTCACTTCGCGCTTGGATCCTGTCCGGTCCGGGTTATGTTCACCACGCCGTACCCGGCGCTCCGCGCGGTCGTCGGGGCCGGCTCGCTCCACATCGTTCGCGTGCGGGAGAGTCCCGCGTCACCTACCACCTCGGAGAACCTCATGACCGTCAAGCCTTGGACCTTCGTCGGATCCCTGGCCGCCGCCGCGACCCTGTCGCTGGCGACGTCCGGATTCGGCCAGTGCGGCACCGGTGGCGACTGCTGCGCCGCCAACCCCGGCCCCTTCTGCAGCGACGTGACCTGCTGCGAGCAGGTCTGCGCCGCTGACCCGTTCTGCTGCGACACGCAGTGGGACCAGGTCTGCGCCGACACGGCCGCCGGCGTCTGCACGGTCTGCGGAGCGACGACCTGCCCGGTCGACTGCTCGAGCGCCAACGCCCAGGAGGACGAGTTCTGCGGCGACGACACCAACGGCGGCTGCAATTCGGGCGGCACGCTGTTCACGCCCGCCGCCCTCGGCGACATCATCTGCGGCAACTACTGGGCTGACGCGAATACCCGCGACACCGACTGGTACGAGTTCACCCTCGCCGAGAACACCGTGGTCAACGTGAGCCTCGTCGGCTCGGCGTCGATCGGCTCGGCCCTCGGCCTCCTCGACGCGAACTGCCCCCCCGGCGTGCTCGCGTTCGCGACCAGCACCCCCGGTGACTGCACCCCGCTCGAGATCAACGGCACCTGCCTCGTGGCCGGCACCTACCGGATCTTCGTCGGCGCGGCCAACTTCAACGGCGTGCCGTGCGACCTGCAGGCGAGCTACCTGCTCTCGATCATCGACACCGGCGAGACCTGCACCGGTCCGGAGAACGACGAGTGCGCGGGCGCCCTCCCGATCGGGATCGGCGACACGAGCTTCGACACCACCGGTTCGATCTCGAACACCAACATCCCCGACTGCAACTTCTTCGGCTCGACCACCTGGAACAAGGACCTCTGGTACTCGTTCACCCCGGACGTGGACGGCCTCTACCGGCTGACCACGTGCGGCCAGGCTGACTTCGACACCAAGATCGCCGTGTTCGACGGCTGCGGCGGCAACGTCGTGGGCTGCAACGACGACGGCGCCGGCTGCCCGGGCTTCACGTCGGACCTGCTCGTGCCGATGACGGCGGGCACCGCGTACAAGATCACGATCGGCGGCTTCGGCACCGCGAGCGGCACGGGCGTGCTCACCATCGCCCAGATCGAGGCCTGCGACACGACCTGCGACAAGGCCGCCCACCAGGAGCAGGAGATCTGCGGCGAGGACACCAACGGCGGCTGCAACGGCGGCATCGGAAACGAGTACATCGGTCTCAACCGGACCGTCTGCGGCACCTTCTGGGCCGAGGGCGGAACCCGCGACACCGACTGGTTCGAGTTCGACCTGCTCGAGCCCGCGGTGGTCACCATGACCGCCCAGAGCACGCTGAACGTCACGATCGGCCTGCTCACCAACACCTGCCCGCCGACGATCTACGAGATCGACGCGACGCAGAGCTGCGGCGCCACCATCTCGGCCTGCCTCCCGGCCGGCTCGAGCGTCGCGTTCATTGCCCGGGCGGGCTTCGACGACCCGGCGTGCGGCTCGGGTGACCTCAACAGCTACACGTTCACCCTCTCGGTGGGCGAGACCTGCGAGCCCCCGGCCTGCGGCGTGAAGAGCGCCGGCAGCTGCTGCGAGCCCCACGAGAACCCGTACTGCTCGGACGCGACCTGCTGCGAGCTCATCTGCTCGGCGGATCCGTTCTGCTGCAACACCGAGTGGGACCAGATCTGCGCCGACCAGGCGGCCGGTCAGTGCGAGGCGTGCGGGGCGACCCCGCCGCCGAACGATGACTGCAGCGGCGCCATCGCGGTCACGACGGGCCTGACGCCCTTCGACACCGCGGGCGCCGGCTCCGACACCGATGCGGGTGCGGGCTGCGTCTTCTTCGGCAGCAGCCTCATCAACAACGACGTGTGGTTCAAGTACACCGCGACCCAGAACGCCGACATCACCGTGGCCACCTGCGGGCTCACCACCCTGGACACCAAGATGGCGATCTTCCTGAACTGCGGTGACACCGACGCGATCGCCTGCAACGACGACAACTGCGGCCTGCAGTCGTCGGTGACCTTCCCCGGAACGTCGGGCACGACGTACTACATCTCGCTCGGTGCCTTCGGCGCCACCCAGTTCGGCTCCGGCCAGCTGTCGGTGAACGTCGGCGGCGGCGGCGGCCCGACCAACGACGATTGCTCGGGATCGATCGTGGCGAACGTCGGAAGCAACAACTTCTCGACGGTCGGCTGCACGACCGACACCAACGCCGGATCGACCTGCGTCTTCTTCGGCAACAGCAACAACTACAACGACGCGTGGTACAAGTACACCGCGGTCGGCAACGAGACCGTGACCATCGCGACGTGCCAGGGCACGACGATGGACACCAAGATGGCGGTGTTCAGCGACTGCAACCTCACCACCGTGCTCGCCTGCAACGACGATGCCACGGGCTGCGGCCTGCAGTCGCGGGTGACCTTCACCCCGATCTGCGGCACCACCTACTACATCTCGATCGGTGCCTACGGCGCGACGACGACCGGCGCGGGAACCTTCACGATCCAGCAGAACGGCGCGTGCGGGAACCCGGCCGACCTCAACGGCGACGGCGTGGTGAACGCCGCCGACCTGGCGACCCTGCTCGGCGCCTGGGGCACCAGCGGCCCCGGCGACCTCAACGGTGACGGCATCGTCGGCTCGGCCGACCTCACCGCCCTGCTCGCGGCCTGGTCGGCCTGACCCGGCCCGCCTGAAGGGATCCACTGCCTCAGACCGCCCCCCGGCCCAATCGGGCCGGGGGGCTTTCCTTTTGGTGGAGGCCTGTCCGAAACGAACTTCCGTTCTCGGGGAATCGTTCCGAACCGGCCCTGCGTAGAGTGACGGCCCATGCATTGCCCGAATCCCGTGTCCATCCTCGTCGCGACCGCCCTGGCCCTGGCCGCGGCCCCCCACGGCCTCGGGCAGTGCGGCGGCGGCGGCGACTGCCTGATCGTGCATCCGCAGCCCGGATGCACCGACGCCGACTGCTGCACGACGGTCTGCACGACCGACCCGCTCTGCTGCAGCCTCGGCTGGGATGCCGAATGCGTCGGGCTGGCGGATTCGCTCTGCGTCGGCCTCTGCGGGGCGTCGGCGAGCGGCGATTGTCTCGTGCCGCACGCGACGCCGGCGTGCGATCGTGGCGAGTGCTGCGCGACGGTCTGCGCCCTCGACCCCTACTGCTGCGACTTCGCGTGGGACTTCACGTGCGCCCTGCTGGCCTCGCTGAACTGCCCACCGAAGGGCCCCGGCCAGTGCGGCGATCCCTCGGCAGGGTCGTGCACCGTGCCGCACGCGTCGGCGGCGTGCGACGATTTGGCCTGCTGCGAACTGGTCTGCGCGATCGACCCGAGCTGCTGCAGCCAGTCGTGGGATTTCGTCTGCGCGACCGTCGCCCAGCAGTACTGCGTCGAGTCGTGCGAGCCCGAGTGCCCGCCGAACTCCGTCGCCGAGGACGAGGACTGCGGGCAGGACTCCAACAACCCCTGCTACCTGACGCCGAGTCCATTCCCGGCGGTGCAGCCGCTCGCCTGCGGTAGCTGGGTCTGCGGGCAGATCCATTCCGTGACTGGGGGCTTCCGCGACATCGACGTCTACGCCGTGACGGTTCCGGACGACGGCGACGGGGACGGCACCGTCGCGGTGCGGCTCTCGCTCGCGAGCTCGTTCGACGGGTTCGCCGCCCTGGTCGCGGCACCCTGCGGCCCGATCGCGTCGGCGGTCGCGTCGGTCGAGACCGACTTCTGCGTCGAGTTCGCGAGCGGAGTGACCTGCGTCAGCCCGGGCGAATACCGCCTCGTGGTCGCCGCGGGGACGTTCCCCCAGCCCGGCAATCCCAACCTCATCTGCGGGCAGTTCGGAGCCACGCGGTACCGCGCGCGGCTCGAGTGCCTGCCGACCGGCTGCGGGCCGACGTGCGGGCCGGATGCCGGCTCGTGCTTCTCGCCGCACAAGGGGCCCGGATGCGACGACGTCGAGTGCTGCGACTCGGTCTGCGTCCGCGACCCCGGCTGCTGCGAGCAGCAGTGGGACACCTCGTGCGTGCAGGCCGCCCAGACGCTCTGCGCCGTCCCGCCCGCGAACGACGACTGCGGCGGGGCGATCGACGTCGACGGCGGCTCGGTCGAGGTGAGCCTGATCGGGGCGACCCCCAGCCTTCCCACCTTCCCGCCGACCTGCGGGGGGGCGGCCACCGACGTCTGGTACCGGGTCGTCGCCCCGCGGACCGCGACCTGCACGGTCACCACCTGCGGGTCGGGGACCTTCGACAGCGTGGTCGCCGTCTACGAGTCGTGCAAGGGCCTGCCGATCGCCTGCAACGACGACGCGACGCAGTGCATCCCGGAACTCTCCTCGCGGGTCTCGTTCGCGGCCGCCTGCGGCGACGCGTACCTCGTTCGCGTCGGTTCGCTCGACGGCACGCCGGGCAGCGCGACGCTGGTCGTGAACTTCGGTCCGGGGGCGACGTGCGGATGCGTCGCCGACCTGGACGGGGACGGATCGGTCGGCGGGAGCGATCTCACCATGCTGCTTTCCGCCTGGAGCGGCCCCGGCGGCGACCTCGACGGCGACGGCACCACCAACGGCGCCGACCTGACGGTGATCCTCTCGGCCTGGGGCCCCTGCCCCTGAGTTCCCGGCCGCTCACCCGCGGGCGGCGTGCATCCGCACGAGTTCCTTCCGCACGACCTTGCCGGTCGGGTTCCGCGGCAGCGCATCGAGTCGGATGATCTCGCGGGGAACCTTGTACTGGGCGATGCCCTCGCGGCAGTGGGCGCGGAGCGACGCCTCGTCGAAGTCGTGACCCTCGCGCATCTCGACGTAGGCCACCGGCACCTCGCCGCGGCTGCCGTCCTGCATGCCGATCACCGCGGCGGCGTGCACGCCCGGGTGGCGCTCGAGCACGGCCTCGATCTCGCGCGGGAAGACGTTCTCGCCCGCGATGATGAGCATCTCCTTGATGCGGCCGGTGATGGAGAGGTGGCCGTCGGCGTCGAAGCGGCCCATGTCGCCGGTGCGGAAATAGCCGTCCTCGTCGAAGACGGCGGCGGTGTCCTCTGGGCTGTTCAGGTAGCCCTTCATCCCGTTCGGGCCCTTGCTGCGGATATCGCCGTCCGCGCCGGCGGGAACCGGCGTGCCGTCGGG
>JBEIUL010000209.1:0-4935 GCA_040374395.1 Phycisphaeraceae bacterium | reverse complement strand
GCTCGGTCTCGGTCTTCTCGAGGCGGTCGATCTCGGCGTAGATCTCGGCGAGGCTGCGGCTGTCGGTGGCGCGGAAGTACCTGCCGCCGGTGCGGCTCGCGACCTCGGTGAGCAGGTCCTCGTCGATCGAGACCTGCACGCGGGTCATGACGCGGTTCCCGAACGGGTCGCGGGCGGGGAACGGGGCGAGGCCGCGGGTGCCCATGCCGATCGTGTAGATCCGGATTCCGTAGGCCTTCGCGAGGTCGGCCGCGGCGAGCGGGTCGATCTCGCCGGCGTTGTTCTCGCCGTCGGTCAGCAGGATCAGGATGCGGCTCTTGACCGGCGGGCGGGTCGGATCGCGGGCGGGCGTGCCGTCCGGGCGGGCCGGACGTGCCTGGCCCCCGACTTCCTTCAGGCGTTCCACGCCGAGCGCGATGCCCTCGCCGATCGCGGTGCCGTCCTCCTCGCGGTTCGCGGCGAGCCGCACCGCGTCGAGGGCCGCGACGAGATGCTCGTGGTCGAGCGTGAGCGGGCAGATCGAGTCGGCGAAACGCGAGAACGTCACGAGCCCGACCAGGTCGTTCGGCCGGCCGACCAGGCCGTCGCCGCCCGAGACGAAGTCGCGGACGGTTTCCTTCAGCGCCGCGAGCCGCGTCGCGGGTTCGCCGCCGATCGTGAAGTCCATCGCCTCCATCGAGCCCGAGCGGTCGACGACGAGGCCGATCGCGATGCCATCGACGAGGACGCGGGTCTGCTCGTTGGCCTTGATCGGACGGGCGAGGCAGACCGCGAGGAGGGCGATCGCCAGCACACGGACGAGCGGGAGAAGCGGCCGCAGCCGCGCGACGAGTCCGGTCCCCGCGGCGGCCGCGATCGCCGAGTCGGAGACGCGCACCCGCGGCGTGCGGAACACCGCGACGGCGGCGAGGGCCGCCAAGGGCAGCAGGGCGAGCATCCACGGGACGGCCAGCGAGATCATCGCGAGGCCTCCGCCGTCTCGGGTTCCCGCGGCTGCGCCGCGATCGAACCGATCACGAACTCGCGGGCGAGGGCGAGCGCCTCGTCGCACCGCGCGGCGTCGGGACGGGCTCCCGCGAACTTGACGAGATCGGCCTCGCGGAGGAAGCCGGCGAGCACCGCGCGGCGCTCCTCGCCGAGGAGCGGCGAGCGCCTCGCCTCGTCGAGGAACTCGCGGGTGGTGCGGTCGGGCGCGTCGAGGCCGAAGCGGCGCTCGACGTGGCCGCGGACGATGTCCGAAAGCCCCACGAAGAAGCCATGCACGTCGCCGTGGCGAACGAGATCGCCGCCCGCGAGGCGATCGAGCTCGCCGAGGGCCCACTCATGCGGCTCGAGCGGCGCGGCCACGGGGGCGCGACTCCGCAGGAGGAACCACGCGGCCGCGGCCGTCCCGAACGCCGCCGCCACGATCGCCGCGACCGCGACCGGCGACCACGCCGCGGGCTCGGCGATCTCGCCCCGGATGCCGTGGAAGCTCGCGGGATCGAACTCGCCCTCGCGGAGCGACAACGACTCGATGGCGAGCGGACCGGCCTGCAGGGCCTCGCGTCCGGCGACCGTCACCGAGATCGCGGGGACCTCGACGGTTCCCGCGTCGAAGGTCACGAGTTCCGCGGCGAACCGCTCACCCTCGCGCGGCTCGACCGGCCGTACCGAGAATGGACCGAGTTCGGCGGGCCAGGCGATCTCGGCGGCGTCCGCGTCCTGGCCGGAGAGCGCGATCGACACCCGCACCGGCAGGCCGACCTCGACCCGCGAGGGTGCCGCGGTGACCGTCGCCGAGAGCTCGACGCCCTCGAGCGTGGAGCGCACGTCGACGGAGACCTGCGGATCGCCCGTCGCCGGACCGCTCATCGCGACCTCCTCGCCTCGCGGCGGCGGAAGAACGTCTCGAGCGGCCGGGCCGGATCCTGTCCGCTCTCGAGCCGGACCGCGTCGAGCTGCAGCCGGCGGAAGCCCTCGTCGAGCGACCGCTCACGGGCCTCGGCGAGCTCGCGGTAGCGACGGCGGCCGGCGGCGCTGAACGTGTCGATCGAGGTCCTCGCGCCCGACTCGGCGTCGATCACGTCGAGGAAGCCGACCCGCGGCACGTCGCGCTCGAACGCGTCGCGGACCGCGACCGGGATTACGTCGTGCCGCTGCCGGAGCAGGGCCATCGGCCGCCTCCAGTCGCCTCCGCGGGCGCCGGGCAGGAAGTCGCTGAGCACGAAGATGACCGCTCGACGCCGCAGCAGCCGGTTGATCTCGGCGAGGGCGAGCGCGAGGTCGGTGCCGCGCCCTTCGGGGCGGAACGAGAGGCAGTCGCGGACGATCCGCAGGACGTGCCGGGAGCCTTTCCGCGGCGGGACCACCTTCTCGATGCGGTCGGTGAAGAGCAAGAGCCCGGTCTTGTCGTTCGAGCGGTTCGCCGAGAGGGCGACCGTCGCGGCGATCTCGGCCACGGTGTCGCGCTTGAGCCCGCCGCGGGTCCCGAAGTCGAGCGACGCCGAGAGGTCGACGGCGAGGAAGACGAGCAACTCCCGCTCCTCGCGGAAGAGCTTCACGTGCGGCGAGCCGGCGCGGGCGCTCACGTTCCAATCGATCGACCGGACGTCGTCGCCGACCTGGTATGGCCGGACCTCCTCGAACTCCATGCCGCGCCCTCGGAAGGCCGAGCGGAACTGGCCCGCGAAGGCCTCGCTCACCGTGCGGCGGGTGCGGATCTCGATGCCGCGGACCCGCTTCAGGAGGTCGGCCCCGCTGGTCTCGTCGCGGAGGGTCATGGCGGATGGTCGTGATGCGCTCGTCACGGGACGGGAACGTGGTCGAGCAGGGCCCGCACCAGGTCGTCGGTCGATCGCTCCTCGGCTTCCGCCTCGTACGAGAGCGTGAGGCGGTGCCGGAGGACGTCGAGCGCGACGTCCTTGACGTCCTGCGGCAGCACGTAGCCGCGGCCGTCGAGGAAGGCCTTCGCCCGTGAAGCCCGCGTCAGGGCGAGCGTCGCCCGCGGGCTCGCGCCGAACTGGATGAGCCCGGCGATCGGAGCCCGCGACGCCCCCGGATCGCGGGTCGCGACGACGAGGGCGACGACGTAGTCCTTGATGCGGTCGTCCATGTGGATCGAGTCGACGATCCGCCTCGCCTCGACGATCCGTTCGGGATCGAGCACCGGCCGCACGCTCGGCTGCTCGGTGGTGCGGGACATCCGGTCGAGGATCTGTCGCTCTTCCCTCGGCGTCGGGTAACCCACGACGAGCTTGAGCATGAAGCGGTCGACCTGCGCCTCGGGCAGCGGATACGTCCCTTCCTGCTCGATCGGATTCTGCGTCGCGAGGACGAGGAACGGATCGGCCATGCGGAAGGTCTGCGTGCCGATCGTGACCTGCCGCTCCTGCATCGCCTCGAGGAGGGCGGACTGGACCTTCGCGGGGGCGCGGTTGATCTCGTCGGCGAGGACGATGTTCGTGAAGATCGGGCCCTTCTTGACCTCGAAGTCGCCGGTGTTCGGGCGGTAGATCAGCGTGCCGACGAGGTCGGCGGGCAGGAGATCGGGCGTGAACTGGATCCGCTGGAAGCCGGTGCGGATGCCCGCGGCGAGGGCGGCGACCGCGGTCGTCTTCGCGAGGCCGGGCACGCCTTCGATCAGGATGTGGCCGTTCGTGAGGAGCCCGGCCAGGAGGCCGTCGACGAGGGCGTGCTGACCGACGATGACCCGGCCGACCTCCTCGCGGAGGGTGCGGAAGGGCTGGCTCGCCGCTTCCACCTGGCGTTCGATCGAGGCAATGTCGGGTGAGGCTTGGGTGCTCATGGTGGTGGGTGGGACGGGGTCGAGAGCGTACCCGCGGATCGGGGGCCGCCGACGGATGCCGGAGGCCGGACGGGCCGTCGGGAAGGGAGTGGGTACGCGCTTCGGTCGGGACGGTTCGCCGACGGTCCGGTGGACCGGGGTGCTTGCCCGAGCCAGCTGGAGCGGTGGCCGGGGTGGGGGGAGGTCCGGTACAACCCGTGAATGACGACGCCCGTGAACCCCGGTTCCGACACCCGCGCGACTCCCGGCCGGAGGCTTCGGATCGGCTGGATAGGCATCGGCGTGATGGGCCGCTCGATGGCGGGGCACCTGCTCGCCGCGGGCCACGAGGTCACGGTCTTCACGCGAACGCCCGAGAAGGCCCGGGAGCTGGTCGAGCGAGGGGCGATGGCGGCGGGGGATCCTCGCGAGGCGGCGGAGGGGCGTGACGTGGTGGTCTCGATGGTGGGCTATCCCGAGGACGTTCGCGAGGTGCACCTTGGGACGCGGGGTACGCTCGCGGCGGGAAGGCCGGCACCGCTGCTGATCGACATGACGACGAGCCGTCCGGCCCTTGCGGTGGAGATCGCGAAGGCGGCGGCTGGGCGGGGGGGTCGAGGCGCTCGACGCGCCGGTCTCCGGCGGAGACGTCGGGGCGAGGAACGCGACGCTTTCGATCATGGTCGGTGGCTCGGACGAGGCGTTCCTTCGGGCGGGCCCGATCTTCGCTTCGCTCGGCAAGACGGTGGTGCGGCAGGGCGGACCGGGGGCTGGCCAGCACTGCAAGATGGTGAACCAGATCCTGATCGCCGGCACGATGCTTGGTTCGTGCGAGGGGCTGGTGTACGCGAAGGCGGTCGGTCTCGATCCGGCAACCGTGCTCGAGAGCGTGAGCGGGGGGGCGGCGGGCAGCTGGACGGTTTCGAACCTGCTGCCGCGGGTGCTCCGGGGTGACTTCAATCCCGGCTTCTTCGTCGAGCACTTCCTGAAGGACCTCCGGATCGCCTTGGAAGAGGCGCAGTCGGCGGGGCTCGACCTCGAGGCGACGGCCTTGGCCCGGCGGCTGTACGAGCATGCGGTTGCGGAAGGCCGGGGGCGCCTCGGGACGCAGTCGCTGGCCTTGGTGCTCGAGGAGCGATGGCGGCGGGGTCTGCCGGTCGGGTGACGGG
>JBEIUL010000257.1:0-4367 GCA_040374395.1 Phycisphaeraceae bacterium | reverse complement strand
GGCGTCGAACTCCAGTCCGATCGCGACGGTCGGGCTCGGGCTGCCCGACAGTTGCGTGAACACGATGTCGTCGGCGGTGATGGCCGATTGGGCCGCGCAGTTGACGACGCCCCAAGTCGACTCGCCCGTCGCCATGCCGATCAGGTTGATCGCGTTCGACGAGCAGCCCGCCGTGCCCGCCCGGTTCGCGAACGGCGGTGGCTCCGTCCACGCGACCCCGGCGCTGTTCGTGCCCTGCTGATCGGCGAAGACCATGCCGCTTCCGCCAAGTACGCGGGCGCGGGTGGTGTAGACGGCGGCTTCCGACGAGGCGGCGGCGGACGCCACGACGAGCGCGGAGACGGCAAGGACTCGGGTTGACATCGGATTCCTCCCTCGGGACTGCGGGGTGGCCGCCGGTCCGCGGCAGCATCAGGGTGCCCCGGGATCCTCCTCGGGCAAGCGAACTTCCGGAAAAAGCCGGAGGATCGAACCGCTTCCCGCCGCCGTCGGGTCCGCAAGGAACGGTGTCCGCCCGCCGAACGGCGGCGCCCGGGCGACCGAGCGGTCACGGGGCGGGTCGATCCCCGCAACGGCCCATCGCGGTCGCGCCACGGCATCCGCCGCGAGGCGATCGTGCGGTGCCTTTCCGTCGCCCCGTGACTCGTCCGACCGGCGGCGCGTTCCCGGATTGCGGCTAGTCTTTCCGCCCCGCCGGGACGACCCCGGCGGACATGACCTCGAGGAGCACCCCCGATGACCAGCGTGAGCAAGTGCCCGTTTTCCGCCGGACTCATGAAGAACATGGCCGAGGGGACCCGCAACCGGGACTGGTGGCCCGAGCAGCTCGACCTCGACGTGCTCCAGCGGAACACCGAGAAGTCCGACCCGATGGGCCCGGGCTTCGACTACGCCGCCGAGTTCGCGACGCTTGACCTCGACGCGGTCCGCACGGACCTCCGCTCGCTCATGACCTCGTCGCAACCGTGGTGGCCGGCCGACTGGGGCCACTACGGCCCGTTCATGATCCGCATGGCCTGGCATAGCGCCGGCACCTACCGCGTGACCGACGGTCGCGGCGGCGGCGGGGCGGGCCTGCAGCGGTTCGCCCCGCTCAACAGCTGGCCCGACAACGCCAACCTCGACAAGGCCCGCCGCCTGCTCTGGCCGGTCAAGCGGAAGTGGGGCCGCAAGCTCTCGTGGGGCGACCTCATGATCCTCGCCGGCAACGAGGCCCTCGAGTCGATGGGGTTCAAGACCTTCGGCTTCGGCGGCGGCCGCGTCGACACCTGGGAGCCCGACGAGACCTACTGGGGCTCGGAACGCACCTGGCTCGCCGACCAGCGCTACAGCGGTGACCGCCAGCTCGAGAGCCCGCTCGCCGCGGTGCAGATGGGCCTCATCTACGTGAATCCCGAGGGCCCGAACGGCAACCCCGACCCGCTCGCCTCGGCCCGCGACATCCGCGAGACCTTCGCCCGCATGGCGATGAACGACGAGGAGACGGTCGCCCTCATCGCCGGCGGCCACACCTTTGGCAAGACCCACGGCGCCGCCGACGCCGCGAAGCACGTCGGTCCCGAGCCCGAGGGCGCTCCCCTCGAGCAGATGGGCCTCGGCTGGAAGAACTCCTTCGGCACCGGCCACGGCGCCGACACCATCACGAGCGGCCTCGAGGGCGCGTGGACCCCGACCCCGACGTCCTGGGACACGAGCTACTTCGACACGCTCTTCGGCCACGAGTGGGAACTCACGAAGAGCCCCGCCGGCGCCCACCAGTGGAAGCCGAAGGGAGCTCCGGTGACCGCACCCGCCGCCCACGGCGCCGGCAAGCGAGAGAGCGTCATGATGCTCACGACCGACCTCGCGCTGCGCATGGACCCCGCCTACGAGAAGGTCTCGCGACGCTTCCACAAGGATCCGGCCGCCTTCGCCGACGCGTTCGCCCGCGCGTGGTTCAAGCTGACGCACCGCGACATGGGTCCCGTCACTCGCTACCTCGGGCCGCTCGTCCCGAAGGAATCGCTCATCTGGCAGGACCCGGTCCCGTCGGTGGCGCACGAGCTCGTGAACGCCGGCGACATCGCCTCGCTCAAGGCGAAGATCCTCGCCTCGGGGCTCACCGTCGCCGACCTCGTCCTCGCCGCGTGGGCCTCGGCCTCGACCTTCCGCGGCACCGACAAGCGAGGCGGGGCGAACGGCGCCCGCATCCGGCTCGATCCGCAGCGGAACTGGGCCGCGAACGACCCGCCGCGGCTGAAGAGGACCCTTGACGCCCTTGACGCGATCCGCCGCGAGTTCGATGCGGGCGAGGCCGGAAAGCGAAAGGTCTCTCTCTCCGACCTCATCGTCCTCGGCGGTTGCGCCGCGGTCGAGAAGTCCGCGAAGGACGCGGGCTTCGCGGTCACCGTCCCGTTCGAGCCCGGCCGCACCGACGCGACCGAGGCCCAGACCGACGTCGCCTCGTTCGCGGTGCTCGAGCCGCTCGCCGATGGCTTCCGCAACTACCTCGGCGCGACCGGCCGCACGCGTCGCTCCGAGCACCTCCTCGTCGACCGCGCCGACCTGCTCACGCTGACCGCCCCCGAGATGACCGTCCTCGTCGGCGGGCTCCGGGCCCTCGGCGCGACCTTCGACCGCTCGGACCTCGGCGTCCTCACGAGCCGCCCGGGCACGCTCACCAACGACTTCCTCGTGAACATCCTCGACATGGGCACGACCTGGACGCCGACCTCGCCCGAGGCCGAGACCTTCGAGGGCCGCGACCGCGCGACCGGCAAGGTCCGCTGGAAGGCGAGCCGAGTCGACCTCGCGTTCGGCTCGAACTCGCGGCTGCGGGCCCTCGCCGAGGTCTACGCGAGCGACGACGGGCAGGCGAAGCTCGTGCACGACTTCGTCGCGGCGTGGCACAAGGTCATGAGCCTCGACCGGTTCGACCTCGCTCGGCCGGGCCGCGGGTGACCGCGGACGAGGGCCGAGGAACGCCCCGCGATCTGGTCCTCCTGAGCCCGAGTTCGATCCCGCCCTCGCGGACGATCGGGGAACCGGCCGCGGTCGGCGGCCGCGTGCGTCCCCCTAGACTCGCGATCGTCGTCGCCCGTGCCGGGCAAGTCGTCCGGTGAGCGGCGCCGGGGGTTCGCGCGAGGCTCGGGACCGCCAACGGTCTTTCGCATCCTGACGCGTGTCAGGTACCGCGAGTGGTCCGGGTCGCCCGCGAACCCATGGTCGATCTCGAAGGGAGAACAATCTGATGCACGGTTCCAGGTCCTGTTGGCCGACGGTCGCCCGGATGGGCGTTCTCGCCGGCGTCACCTTCCTGTCCGCCTGCGAGTCAACGGCGCCGGACGCCGTCGTGTCACTGCGGCGAGAAGGCCCGAACGCGCACCGTTCCGCCATGGAGGTGCCCCCGAAGATCGAGACGGCCGCCGCTTCGGGGCCGGATGCCGCGTCCCCTGAGGCGGCGAGGTCGGCGACGCCGCAGCCATCCGCCCGGCTCGGCAGCTCGGTCTCGGAGCTCGCGTTCCCGACCGGCGATCGGGCCTCGAGCGCCATCCTCCTCCGGCAGACCACCCCCCGCGAGATGCGGGTCGGTCGCGAGTACGACTACACCATCGAGGTCGTCAACCTGACCTCGGGCGACCTGCAGAACGTCGTGGTGAACCTCGAGAACTCGAAGAACGTGCAGATCCTCGGCTCGACCCCGGAGTCGGTGCGATCCCCCGACGGCGATCTCGCGTGGATGCTCGGCGACCGTCCCGGCGGCGCGACCGAGACCATCGTCCTCGAGGCCAAGCCCGAGGACGCCGGGCTCGCCTCGAACTGCCTCAGCGTGGTGTACGCCAATGTCCTCTGCGCCTCGGCCACCGTGGTCGAGCCATCGCTCCAGCTGGCGAAGACCGCGACGCCCGAGACCTGCGGGACGTGCGAGGAGATCAAGCTCACCTACACCGTGAAGAACCCCGGCACCGGGCTCGCCGAGGGCGTCGTCATCAAGGATCCGCTTCCCACGGGGCTGGCCACCGTCGACGGCAAGAACGCCGTCGAGATCGCCGTGGGTGATCTCGCGAGCGGTGCGGAGCGGACCTTCAACGTCGCCGCCAAGGCCTCGAAGCCCGGCAGCTACGCGTCCGCCGCCACGGCGAGCGGCGGTGCGGGCCTGTCCGTCACCAGCGGGAAGCCCGCGACGGTGGTCAAGCAACCCGGCCTGACCGTCGCCTGCGAAGCGAGCGATCACGTCTTCGTCGGCCGGGACCTGACCTACCGGTTCACGGTCAAGAACCCCGGCAACTGTGCGGCCACGGCCGCGGCGGTACGGGCGGCGGTGCCGAGCGGGGCGCAGTTCGTCTCCGCCGACCAGGGCGGCAAGCTCGAGGGCGGCAGTGTCGTCT
>JBEIUL010000281.1:0-4046 GCA_040374395.1 Phycisphaeraceae bacterium | reverse complement strand
TCACCGGGAAGGTCACCTCAATCGAAGGCGTCTCAGCCTGCAGCGTCAGCCTCGAGGGCCGCTCGGCCGACGTGACCGTGAACGATCCCGCCCTCGCCCCGAAGGTCCGTGAGGCGATCGAGCGTCTGGGCTACAAGGTCAGCGGATAGGCCCGGATCGCCTCCGCGACCTGCCGCATCGCGTCCTCGAGCGAACCGCGGATCCGGGCCCCCGCCGCATGCACATGGCCCCCGCCGCCGAACCGGGCCGCGACCTCGTTCACGTCGAGCATCCGCCCCGCCTCGTCCCTCGGCTTCGAGCGGAACGAGAGCTTCACCAGCCCCGGCTCGGTCTCCACCGCGAAGACCACCGCCCGCACCGCTCCGACGCCCATCGGAAGCTGCACGATCCCGGACAGTTCCTCGGGCCGCGCTCCCGTCTCATCGAGATCGCGCCGCGAGACCGCCATCGTCGCCACGGCGCCCTCCGCGAGATACGCCACGCTCGCCAGCGCCCGGGCCTCGATCGCCAGCCGCTGGGGCCGGCTCGACTGCTCGACGATCGCAAGGATCCGGTCCTTGTCGACACCGGCCGCCACCAGCCGGGCCGCGAGGGCGAACTCACGCTCGCGGGCGTTCGGGAAGCGGAAGAAACCGGTATCGGTCGCGAGCCCGAGCCAGATCGCCTCGGCGACGCTGCCGCGGCCTCGCGAATCGGCCCCGTACGAGAGGTCCACGTCGAGTTCCGCGACCAGTTCCGACAGCAGGCCCGTCGTCGAACCCCATCCGACGTCGACCACCCGCCGCGCCGCGACGCGATCGCCGCGGGCGTGATGGTCGAACCCGATCGCGTCCTCGACCCGCGGCCGCAGCCACGGCTCCATCGCCTCGACCTGCGACCACGCCCCGGTGTCGACGATCGCGACGAGGTCGAAACCCTCACCGGGAAGCCGTGGCGACTTCGGGTCCACCCGCACGATCGGGTCATCGCCCGCGAACGACAGCAGATTCGGCTCGAAAGGCCCGGTGATCCAGCCCTCGGCCTCGATGCCGAGCGCACGGCAGCATCGAAGCACCGCGCAGACCGACCCGAGCGCGTCGCCATCGGGCTTCGCGTGCGTCGTGACGAGCAGCCGCCTCGCGCCACGGATCGCCTTCGCGAGCTCCACCATCGACGCGTTCGACACGTACTCGGAACTCATGCCGGAACTCCTGCGCCTTGGCCGGCGCTGTCGCCGGCGCCTTGACCCGTCACCGCCGCGAGGTCGCGGGCGATCTGCGCCGCGATCGCCTCCGGCCCCGCGAACCGCATCTGCCCGCGGACCCATCGCGTGAACGCGAGCCCGATCGGCCAGCCGTACCAGTCGAGCGGAAGCGACTCGCCGGGCAGGTGCGCCTCGCAGGTCCGCCGCGTGCCGCCGAAGGTCGACTTCGTGCCGATCGAGATCGCCGCGATCCGCTCGCGCCCGTCGGGCAGCGTCGCGACGCCGGCGTACACGCCGTCGGCCGGCAGCAACGTCCCGCCCCACGAGCCGTCGGCGAGGTTCGCGGTCGGGAAGCCGAGGGTGCGGCCGCGGCGGTCGCCCGAGGCGGTCACGCCGGCGATCGCGTACGGCCGCCCGAGCAGCCGCGCGGCATCGTCGACGCGGCCCTGCCGCAGCATCCAGCGGACGAGGCTCGACGCCGCCCGGCCCATCGTCAGGTCGCCGAGCTCGATCTCGATGCCGGGCATCACGAGAGTCCGGAAGCCGTCGCGCTCGCCGATCGCCCGCAGCATCGCGACGTCGCCCGACCGCCCCTTGCCGAACCGGAAATCCTCGCCCTCGACGATCGCCCCGAACGGCACCTGCGAACGCAGCATGGCCACGAATCCCTCGGGCGACTGGCCCAGCAAATCCGGCGTCGGTTCCAGTTCGAGGACCTCGTCCGCCCCCGCCTCAACCAGCAGCCTCCGCCGTGCCTCGGCGGTCGAAAGCCTCGCCGGCGCCGCCTCCGGCCGTAAACGGGCCGCCGGAAGCGGCTCGAACGTCACCGCGACCACCTTTCCGGAATGTCCCGCGACCTGCCGGGCCAGCGCTATCAGCGCCCGATGGCCTGCATGGACCCCGTCGAAATTGCCGATCGAGAGCGTGACCATCGGCCTGGCGTTTCGCGACGCGTCGGGGCAAGCGTTACGGGACGCCCGTGGTGTTGCCCCCGAAGTCGCGTGAAGGGTATGTATACGGGATGCGCCCCAACGCCGCGACGACCGACGCGACCTCGAACGCCCCCGGGACCCCCGACGGACTCACCGTCGACGGCATCCTGCGCTCCTTCCGCGAGACCGCCGAGAAGGTCGTGCCATGGTTCCTGGCCGAGATGCCGCCGGTCTACTTCCAGGACACGCCGCCGGCGGCGCAGCGGCAGCACCTCCGCGCGATCATCTCGGCGGTCGCGAGCGACCAGCCGCTGAACTTCACGCACCGCAGCGAGGACGACCGGACCTGGACGATGCTCCGGCCGGGCAACCGCCCCGGCGTCCTCGCCGATCTCGTCGCCGGCCTCCCCCTCGACCTCTCGCTGCGGGCCGCGAAGATCCACAGTTCCCGCGACGGCAAGCTCGTCCTCGACACCTTCGAGTTCGGCGACCAGCCGCCCTACGACCCGCACGACCCGCGGCAGGTCGAGAAGCTGAAGGCCACCGTCGCCCACGCGGCGGTCGCGGCCCCGTCGTGGAAGCCCGAGGCGATCGAGCGGTGGTTCAAGGGCTGCACCGCCGACTTCGTGCTGACCCTGACCCCGCACCGGATGGTCCGGCAGCACGACCTCTTCGCCCGCGTGAGCGGCCTCGACTCGATCGCGGTCGACCTCGACCCCGAGGCCGACGGCGTCCAGAGCCGCATCACCGTCGCGTTCGGCAACGCCCGGACCCGGACCATGCTCGAGCGCTGCGCCCGCACGCTCGCCCGTCACGGCGTCTCCATCAACCGCGCCCACCTCGACGTCATCAAGGACCCGCCGCACGGCACGGTCACGATCCTCGCGTTCGTCGTCCAGAGCCACGAGGGCGGCCCCCTCGACCGGGACGAACCGACCTGGGCCCGGCTCGAGGCCGAGCTCCTCCGCATCAAGTGGCTCGACGACCATACCCTCGGCCTGCTCTTCCGCAGGCCCGAGCTCGAGACGGTGAAGGGGAAGGCGATCGTGGCGGCACTCGAGGACCAGCACGCGACACGGCTTTCCTACCTGCTGACCGGACTTGACGTCGCGAAGGCCGAGGCGATCGTGGCCCTCGGCGTGCTCGTCCACCAGGCGCTCGGCCCGATCGCGCCGTTCGTCCACACCCGCGAGCGGATCGCCGCGGCGATGGAGGAGCATCTCGGCGTCTCCGGCGCGATCGCCGACCTGCTGGCCCGTCGCTTCGATCCGGCCGGCCCGCTGTCCGACGCCGAGTTCGCGAAGGAAGCCGCCCGCATCCGTGCCGAGATCGAGCGGTACGCGGTCACCGAACCCGCCCGTACCGTCCTCGGCAAGGCCCTCGAGGCGGTCGAGGCGACGCTCCGCACGAACTACTTCCTGCCCGCAAGGTTCTGCCTCGCGTTTCGCATCGATCCGAAGTTCCTCGCCAACCCGAAACGCCCCGAGACGCCGTTCGGGACCTTCTTCGTGCACGGCCGCGGCTTCGACGGCTTCCACAACCGCTTCCAGGACATCGCCCGCGGCGGCCTCCGCGTCATCCGCACCGCGAGCGAGTCGCAGTGGACCCGCGAGGGCGAACGGCTCTTCGACGAGGTCTACGGCCTCTCGTGGGCGCAGCAGCTGAAGAACAAGGACATTCCCGAGGGCGGCGCGAAGTGCGCCATCCTCGTCCATCCGGGCGAGGACGTGAGCCCCGAGATCACCAAGATCACGGGCATCACCAACGACATGCTGGTGGGCGCTCCGTCGTTTGTGGAGGTGCTCCCGCAACTGCGGCGGCTCTTCGCACAGGCCACGACGGTGATGGCGCACAACTTGCCCTTCGACAAGGCGATCTTGCGCGGCGAACTCGCACGCAACGACGTGTTAGACTTCCCATGGCCGAGCCGC
>JBEIUL010000027.1:0-12370 GCA_040374395.1 Phycisphaeraceae bacterium | reverse complement strand
CACGCCAAGCATGTTGAGAGGCTTCTTCATGTTCACTGTCCCTTCCTCACATCCCGGGCGCCGGCGCCGCCGGCGGGTTCGCGTTCCGGTTCCGACCTCCGCCTTGTCCGTTGCCGCCCCGGCCACCTCCGCCACCTCCTCGCGGCCGCTCGCCGTCGGCCGGCGGCGGCGTCGTCGGGGCGTCCGCCTTCGGGGCCTCGCCGTCCTTCCGGATCGAGGGCATCTGGGCGTTCACGGCCTTGAGGTACGCATCGAGCCTCGCCTCGAGTTCCTTCACCCGCTCGGGCCGCTCGGCCGCGAGGTCCTTCGACTCGGCGGGGTCGGCCGACACGTCGTAGAGCGAGACCTTGCCCGTCTCGTAGTTCCGCACGAGCTTGTCGTTGCCGAGGTAGATCGCCGAGGCCGGCCCGCCGTTGTTCAGGTCGAAGTGGGGGAAGTGGATGACGATCTCCTCGCGGCTTCGCGTGACCGTGCCCTGGCCCTTGGCCTTCAGCACCGGCACGAGGCTGCCGCCCTCGACCTCGGTGCGGGCGTCGGCGTTCGCGGGCTTCGGGATCGGCGAGCCAGCGAGATCGAGGAACGTCGGGACGAGATCCATGCCCGTCGCCCGCACGCGGCTCACCGAGTTCGGCTCGATGCCGGGGCCGAAGAAGATGCCGGGGACGCGGATGCCGCCCTCGGCGACGCTGCCCTTGGCGCCCGAGAACGGCGGGTTCGCCCCGGCGCGTCCGCGTCCGCCGCCCGCGCCGCCACCGCCCCCTCCACCTTGCGCGCCGTGGTCGGCGCTGTAGACGATGTAGGTGTTGCCGGCGATGCCGAGTTCATCGAGGGCCTGCCGCACCCGCCCGACCTGCGTGTCGACGTCGCGGGCCCCGGCGATCGCCCCGAGTGGCTTGCCCGAGACGCCGGGAACGAGTTCCCGTGCGGCGGCGAGCGCCTCGGGCGTCGCCTCCTCCTCGGCTCCGAAACCGTAGTGGTCGAGCTGGAGGTAGAACGGCCGGCCGGCCTTCACCTGCTCGCGGATGAACGCGATGCCGCGGTCGGTGATCTCGGTCGCCTGCTTCGGATTCGGGGCGACGCCGCGTTCGGGGCCCTGGTTCGAGTTCGCCCCGTCCGAGACGGTGAAGCCGCACGCCTTCGGGTCGGACCGGGTCGCGTGCCACTTGCCGAAGTGGGCGCTCGCGTAGCCGAGGTCGCCGAGCCGCTCGGCGATCGTCCGCACGCCGGTCGGAAGGTCGAACTGCGGCGTCGGCGGGACGGTCCGCATGAGCGAGTAGTCCTCGCCGCGGCCGTTCTCGCGGCGGCTCGCGCCGCCCTCGTTCTGACCATCCCTTTGGTAGGTCATATGGAGTTTCGCAGGCGAGATGCCCGTGACGAAACTCACCCGCGACGGCGTGCAGCGGGGGCAGGCGGCGTAGAAGTCGCTGAACCGCATGCCTTCCGCGGCGAGCTTCTTGAGGTTCGGGGTCAAGCCTGCGGGGCGGGCGTACGACGGCGGCTGGCCGTCCATGTCGACCGAGATGCTCGACCAGCCCTGGGCCTCGCCCTGGATGAAGACGAAGTTCGGCGGGGCAGGCTTCGGCTGGGGTTTCGCGTCGGGCCTGGCCGCGGGCGCCTGGGCGAGGGACGTCACGATCGGTCCGGCGGCGAGGAAGGTCGCGGCGGCGAGGAGGAGGATTCGGAACGGCGACATGGGGCGTCGCCAACGACGGGGCGGTAGGGCGGATTGCGTCGCCCCGGTCGGGATTCTCGCTCGCGGCGGGGCGATATCTTCGGGTCGTGGACCGCTCGATCGTGAACAGGCAACGTGTGGTGATCGCGTCGCTCGAAGGCGAGTTCCTCGCCGTCCGCGGGTCGCTCCTGAAGGCGGTCGACCAGCTCGATTCCGACACGATCCGGAAGCCGCTGGATCCCGAGACGAACTCGGTGGCGGTGATCCTGAAGCATCTCGGCGGGAACCTCCGGTCGCGGTTCACCGACTTCCTCGCGACCGACGGCGAGAAGCCCGACCGCCGCCGCGACGACGAGTTCGTCGACGGCTTCCCGACGGGCGAGGCCGGCCGGGCCGCGGCGATCGCGTCGTTCGAGTCGGGCTGGTCGGTGCTGACGGCGACGCTCGCCGCGCTCTCCGACGCCGATCTCGGCCGCACCGTGACCATCCGCGGCGAACCGCACACCGTCGCCCGGGCCCTGGCCCGGTCGCTCGCGCACCTTGCCTACCACCAGGGGCAGGTCACGCTCATCGCCCGGACGCTCGTCGGCCCCGAGCGGTGGAAGGTCATCACGATCCCGCGGGGCGGGTCGCGCGAGCACGACGCGAGGCTGGGTTTCCGGCCCGATCGCGCCTGAGACGCGCCATCGCCCGAAAGGTCGCGTCGGTTCCCGCCCGGACCGACGCGGATATCGCACCCGCGGCTGCCGTGTACCCTTTCGATCGTTCTCCTCGCAGCGTCACCTCAACCACAGGAGTGCCCCGGCATGTCGGAAGCTCTCGCACAGTTCGCGGCGGCCTACTCCGCGGGTTCGATACGGGCGATCGACCTGACGCAGGTGCTCTCCCCCGACTTCCCGACGCTGGTCCTCCCTCCGCACCTCGGCCAGGCATGGCCGTTCCGGCTCGAGCGGATCTCCCGGTACGACGAGGCGGGGCCGGGCTGGTACTGGAACAACTTCTCCTGCTCCGAGCATGTCGGTACCCATTTCGACGCGCCCGCCCACTGGATCACCGGCCGGGACCTGCCGCGAAACACCGTCGACACGATCGACGTCCGCAACTTCATCGCACCGGTCGCCGTCGTCGATGCGAGCGACCGGGTGGCCGGCGACGAGGACTGGCTGCTGACCGTCGACTACCTGCGGGAATGGGAAGGTCGACACGGGCGGATTCCGGCGGGAGGCTGGCTGGCCTTCCGCACCGACTGGTCGAAGCGGATCGTCGACCCCGCGTCGTTCGTGAACATGCGGGACGATGGGGCCCACTCGCCGGGACCGACCCAGGAGACGGTGGAGTGGCTCATCCACGAGCGGAACGTCCTAGGGTTCGCCGTCGAGACGATCAACACCGATGCGGGACAGTCGTACCGCTGGCCCTTGCCCTATCCCTGCCACACCCTCATGCATGGAGCAGGGCGATTCGGGCTGCAGTGCCTGCGAAACCTCGATCAGCTGCCTCCGACCGGCGCCATGATCCTTGCGGCACCGCTCAAGATCCTCGAGGGATCCGGCAGCCCCCTTCGCGTGATCGCGCTCGTGTAGGGCACCCGCGGTCAGGCGTTCCAGTACCGGTTCGCCGCGGCGATCGTCGCGAACTCGGTGGCCACGGTCTGGCCGATGGCGATGAGCATCGCCGGATCCTCGGCGTACACCGTCCGCAGGCGTTCGCGGGTGGCCGCGTCCGGCTGGGTGGCCTTGATGATCAGCCGTGCCATCTTGATCGCCAGCTGGCGACCCTCCTCGGGGGTCTTGGTGAGGAGTGAATTGCCGGGGACGAGCTGGATCGGGTCGGGGCTCATGGCGGGGTCTCCTGGTGCAGGCGTTCGATGCGGCGAGACGGGCCGGTCGGCACGCGATGGGAGCGTAAACGAACAAAGCGGCCCCGGCCATTCGATGGGCCGGGGCCGCGGAAGCATTCGGGTTCGACTCGCTCAGTCGGCCGTCGTAACGGCGGGTTCGGCGAGCGACCCGCCGAACAGGGCGAGGTCGAGCTCGTCGACCGCGCCGTCGCGGTTGAGGTCACCGCGGACGAGGTCGCCCGCGGTCCACGACTCGAGGAACGCCGTGACGTCGGTGCCGTCGATCGAGCCGTCGAGGTTCACGTCGCCGCCGGCCATCCGGCACGCGGCGTCGTCGCCGAGGCCGGCGAGCGACTCGGCGATCGCGACCAGCGTCTCGTCCCCGCTCGCCGCGAGATCGCGGATGAGCGCGTCGAGCCGGATCGAGAGGCGATCGCAGTCGTCGGCCGGGGCGATCACCGTCACGCGGTCGGCGGCAACGGCGGAATAGGCGGCGATCGGATCGCCACCCGCCGAGGCCGCCGGTGCACCCGCCTTCGGGCTCGCCGCACGGGCCGACGAGGTGCCTCCACCAACCGGAGCCGCGACCGAGGTCCGGTCGACCGGGCTGCCGCCTCCGCTGAAGCCGGCCCCGCCGCCCGCGAACGCGGCCACGACCCGGAAGCCGGTATCCGTCTCGCTCGCCGCCGAGAGTCCGGCGGCGGTCCGGGCCCGCACGGTGTAGGTGCCCACGACGTTGACCGGGATGGTCACGTCGTTGAAGCTCGTCGTCGCGCCGCCGTTGACCGCACCGATCGGAGCGGCGTTGGCCTGCCCCTCAAGCCGGCGGAAGATCACGTAGCCGTTCACGGCCGCGCCGTCGACCGCGGTCCACGAGACCACGACCTTGTCGGCGAACGTGCCGTCGCTCGCCGCGACGCCGGTCGGCGCCGCCACGTTGCGGAAGCCGAGGTCGGGGTTCGAGAGGTTCGAGTTACCCGCGGAGGTGCGGGCGCAGACCCGGTACGTGTAGCGGATGCCGGCGACCGCGGTCTCGTCCGCGAACGCGTTCGCCTCGGGCGTGCCGACCTCGGTCGGCGTCGCGGGTCCGACCGAGCGGAAGACCCGGTACCCGGTCGCGCCGTTCACCGCGTTCCACGTCAGGTTCACCGCGGCGGTCGACGTGCCGTCGCTCGCCTGCAGGGCGGTCGGGGCGGACACGTTCCGCCAGCCGGTGTCGGAGTTGCTGAAGGCGGTGTTCGAGCCGTCGGCGTTCCGGCCGCAGATCCGGTACGAGTAGACCGTTCCGGGCACCGCGGTCGTGTCGTTGAAGAACGGTGCGGTGGGCGTCGCGATCTCGGCCGGCTCGGCGTCACCGAGGCCGCGGAAGACGCGGTAGCCGACCACGCCCGAGATCGGCGTCCAGCGGAGCTCGACCGCCATCGCCGAGCGGCCGTCGCTCGCGATCAGGTTGCCGGGCGCGGGCTGGCCGCGGTAGCCGGTGTCGGGCTCGCTCGGGGCCGAGTCGCCGGCCGGCGTGCGGGCCTTCACGACGTAGGTGTAGGTCACGCCCGGGGCGGCCGAGATGTCGAGGTGGTTCGGGGCGGTCGTCATCGCGACCTGGATCGGCGGGTTCGAGCCCTGGCTGCGGAAGACGCGGTAACCGATGGCCTGCTCGACGCCGGTCCAGCTCAGCCCGACGCCGTTCGGCAGGGTGCCGTCCGTCGCGGCGAGATTCGCCGGGGCCGGGACGTTCCGCCATCCGGTGTTCGGCAGGCTGAAGTTCGAGTCACCCGACGCGAAGCGGGCCTTCACCGAGTACGAGTAGACGACGCCGGGATTCGCGGTGATGTCGAGGAAGGTCGGCTCGCTCGGCGTTCCGATCTCGGTCGGCGCGCCCGGGCCGTTGCCGCGGAAGACGCGGTAGCCCTCGGCGTTCGCGACCACGCTCCACGACACGGCCACGCCGTCGGTGCGGGTTCCGTCGCTCGCGTTCACGCCGGTCGGCGGGTTGCCGCCGCCGCCGTTCCCGCGGAAGCCGGTGTCGGTGTTGCTCGGGGCCGAGTTGCCCGCCGCGGTCTTCGCCCGCACGACGTAGGTGTAGACGATTCCGGCCGTCGCGGTCGCGTCGAGGAATCCGGGCTGGTTCGGCATCGCGATCTCGGCGAGGTCCGACTCGCTCGTCCCGCGGTAGACGCGGTACCCGGCGGCGCCGGGCGAAGGCATCCACTGCAGCGCGACGCCGTTCGGGTTCGTGCCGTCGCTCGCGACGAGATTGCCCGGGGCGGGCACGTTCCGCCAGCCCTCGTCCTCGGCGCTCGGCGGCGACTGGGTCGCGCCCGCGATCGCACGCACCGAGTACT
This sequence comes from Phycisphaeraceae bacterium, assembly GCA_040374395.1. Lineage (GTDB taxonomy): Bacteria > Planctomycetota > Phycisphaerae > Phycisphaerales > SM1A02 > JBEIUL01. The sequence goes on along the minus strand of JBEIUL010000027.1, from coordinate 6,516 downwards.
TGAAGACCATGCCCGGGATCGCCGAGTTGTCGTTGAAGCTCGGGCTCGGCGAGATGCCGACCATCATCGGCGGCTGCGTTCCCATGCGGCGGAACACGCGGTAGCCGGTGGCGCCCTCGACGGCCGACCACTCGACCCGCACCGCGGTCACCAGCGTGCCGTCGGTGGCGGCGACGTTCGCGGGCGGCGTGAGGTCGGCGGCGGCCGTGCCGCAGACGGCAAGCGTGAAGGCGGCGACGAGGCGACGGATCGCGCGAGGGGTTCGAAGCATGGAATCCAATCTAGCGAAGGTGGGGGACGGTTCGGGGACGACCTGCGGACTTTCGCGGATTTCCCGACGCAGGTTGCCGCTCTCGGCGGCGAATCGGGAACGGACGGGAGGTCGGGGAAGGTCTCCGACCCGGCTTCCTCCGGAGAAATCTCACGGTTCAGGGCCGAAAACCGCGTCGATCGCCCGCCAGTACTCGGCCTGGCTCGACAGCCCCGAGTTGTGCGAGCCCTCGAGCTCGACGAGCCGGGCGTCCGGGTTGAGCGTCGCGAGCGTCCGCCCGTGGGCGACGGGGATGATCTCGTCGGCGGTCGCGTGCAGGATGAGGATGGGCACGGAGAGGTCGGGCAGCACCCGGTCGGTGCGGTACGGATCCCGCACGAACGCCGGCGGAACGCCGAACCGCCACGCGAACGCCGCGACGCTGCGGAAGGGCGATTCGAGCACGAGTCCGGCGAGGCGATCCTCGACCTCGACGGCCACCTGCGCCGCGACGCCGCTTCCGAGCGAACGGCCGTGCAGGATGACGCGCGTCGCGCCCGTCCGCTCGCTCGCCTCGTCGATCGCCCGCACGACGTCCGGCACGATCCTCGCCTGCGACGGCGTGCCCGGAGTGCGACCGTATCCGCGGTACTCGGGCAGCACGACGTCGAAGCCGCGGCGCGTCCACTCGCGGGCCTCGAATCGCGCGTCGTCGATGAGCTCGGCGTTCCCGTGCACGAAGCAGACGAGACCGCGCGAGGGCGTGGACGCCGCCCGCAGCAGCCACGCCTCGGTCTCCACACCGTCGTCCTGCCCGATCCACATCCGCTCGACATCGCCTTCCGCCGCGATCGCCTTCTCGGGCAGCCCCGGCCCGGCCATCGCGGCCGGATACAGCATCTTCCCCTGCATCAGCCAGAGGAGGACGCACCAGGCGAGGTAGAGACCGACGACCACGGCGAGAGGGATCATCGTCGAGCGGACCTTCACCCGACCTCCCGACGCGCCACGATCAGCTTGTCGACCCGCAGTCCATCCATGTCGACGACCTCGATCGTGAAACCCCGCCAATCGACCCGCTCGCCCTCGCGGGCGATCCGGCCGAGGACCTCGGTGAAGAGCCCGGCGACCGTGCTCGCGTCGGGCAGCTCGGCCTCGACCGAGGGATCGAGCCCGAGGCCGACGACGAACTCGTGCACGGGCAGCCGCCCGTCGACGAGCCACGACCGCTCGTCGCGACGGGTCATCGTCGGCCCCGCGGGCTCGCCGGTGCGGCCCACGTCGCCGATGATCGCCCGCGTCAGGTCGTTCAGCGTCAGCATGCCCTGCGTCCCGCCGTACTCGTCGACCACGAACGCGAGGTGGTTGCGGCTGGCGCGGAACTGGTCGAGCAGCCGCAGCGCGGGCATCGTCTCGGGCACGAAGGTCGGCGGCTGGGCGACCGCCGTCACGGGGAACTCCTTCCCCATGATGAGCCCGTACGAGATGAGGTCCTTCACGTGGACGATGCCGACGATCCGGTCGAGGTCGCCGTCGCAGACCGGGAAGTGCGAGAAGGGGCTCGTCCCGACCAGCACCCGCACCGTCTCGGTCGGCTCGTTCGCGTCGATCCACACGATCGAGTTCCGCGGGACCATGAGATCGCGCACCACGAGATCGCCGGCCCGCATCGTGCGGTGGAAGAGCTGGAGCTCCTGCGGCGTGAAGATGCCGGTGCCGGCGGCGCGGGCCATGAGGTTCCGCACGTCGTCCTCGGAGACGTCTTCCGACGCGGGCGGGCCGATCCGGATGAGGCGAAGCAGGCCGTCGGTCGACCAGGTGAGGATGCGGACCGGCAGGGCGGTGACCGTCGCGAGCGCCGACAGCGGCCGGGAGATGAGTGACGCGATGGCCTCGGGGTGGGCGAGGGCGATCCGCTTCGGCACGAGCTCGCCGAAGACGAGCGACAGGTAGGCGATCCCGAGCACGACCGTCACGAGGGCGACGAGGTCGGCGTGCGGCTCGAGGGCGGGGATCCGGGCGACGTGGGGCTCGAGGCGGCCCGCGAGCGAGTTCTCGCCGAACGCGCCGGCGAAGATCCCGATGAGGGTGATGCCGACCTGCACCGTCGACAGGAACCGGGTCGGCTCGCGGGCCAGCAGCAGGGCCTTGGCCGCCCCCTTGCTGCCCGCCCGGGCGGCCTGCTGCAGCCGCGAGGTCCGGCTGGTCATGACCGCGAGCTCGGCCATCGCGAGGATGCCGTTCAGGACGAGCAGCACGGCGATCAGCAGGAGGGCGTCCATCGGGGGCCGTGATGGTAGGGCAACCCCGGGAACGCCCCGATCGCGGCACCCGCCATGGTCCCCGAGCGGTTACCGTTTCCGCCGCCGCGATGCGTCCGCTTCTCGCCGAGTTCCTGGGAACCTTCTGCCTCGTCTTCGCGGGCACCGGCGCGATCGTCGTCGACGAGCTCACCGGCGGCGGGGTCTCGCACGCGGGCGTCGCCATCACCTTCGGACTCGTCGTGATGGCGATGATCTATGCCTTCGGCGACGTGAGCGGGGCCCACCTCAATCCGGCGGTCTCGATCGGCTTCTGGCTCGCCCGGCGGTTCCCGACCCGCGACCTGCCGGGATATATCGTCGCGCAGCTCCTCGGCGCCCTCGCCGCATCGTCGGTCGTCTCATTCCTCTTCCCCACGAGCGAGACGCTCGGCGGTACCGCGCCGTCCGGCGCCGCGTGGCAGGCGTTCTTCCTCGAGGCGATCCTGACCGCGATGCTCATGCTCGTCATCCTTGCGGTCTCGATCGGCGCGAAGGAGAAGGGGATCATGGCCGGCATCGCGATCGGCGGGACGGTCGGCCTCGAGGCGATGTTCGCGGGACCGATCTGCGGGGCGTCGATGAACCCGGTCCGCTCGATCGGGCCGGCGATCGTGAGCGGGATGACGAACGACCTGTGGATCTACCTCGGGGCGCCGCTCTTCGGCGCGGCGGTCGCCGTGCCGATCGCGGCCCTCGTGTGGGGCAAGGCCCCGACGCCGGCCGACGAGCCGGAGTGAGCGGATGTGCCGGACGCCCGCCGCCGTCGCGCCGGGGCCCGTCGTTCATTCGCGGGCGGCGAGCGACCGGACCGCCGCGGCGACCTCATCGGCCGCCGCGGGCCGGGCCGACGCGAGGGCGGCGTTCCTCATGCGGGCGAGCCGTGCCGGATCGGCGAGGAGGTTCCGCACCCGCCACGCGAGCGTCGCCGGCGTGTGGCAGGCGATCGCGGCGCCCCACTCGATGAGGTGCGCGAGGTTCCTCTCCTCCTGTCCCGGAATCGCGTGGATCGCCACGAGCGGAAGCCCGGCGGCGCGGGCCTCGCTGCTCGTGAGTCCGCCCGGCTTGCCGACGAGCACGTCGGCCGCCGACATCCACGCATGCATCTCGCGGGTGAAGCCCAGGACGCGGACCCGGCGTTCGGCGCCCGGCGGGACCATCTCGGCGAGGCGGCCGCGGGCCGACTCGTTGTGCCCGCAGATCGCGGCGATGAAGGCGGTATCGCGCAGGCCGAGCAACGATCGGAAGGTCCGCTCGACCGGCCCGAGGCAGCAGCCGCCGGTCGAGAAGAGGATGAGCGGCGCGTCGGGGGGGATCCCGAAGCGAGCCCGCGCGACGCTGCGTGACGGCGCATTCCGGAACTCGGGTGCAATGGGGATGCCGGTGACGCGGATGTCCTGCGGCGGCACGCCCGCCGCGACCATGATCTCGCGGGCCTCCTCGCCCGCGACGCACCAGAGGTCGGCCTGGCCGTCGAGCCAGAGGCCGTGCACGTCGAGGTCGGTGACCACGGTCACGATCCGGGTGGGAAGGCGATGCCGGCGACGGAGTTGGTGCAGGAGCGACGCCGGCAGGAAGTGCGTGCAGACCGCGACGTCGGGCGGATCGCGGAGGAGCCCGGCCGCCCACCGCCGCAGCGCTGCTCGCTCGATCGCGCGGGCGTACCACCGCGATGCCCACGGCTCGTCGGCCCGGTCGTAGAGCCAGCCGACCACGCGGGGCGAGCGCGATGCGAGGGCGACGTAGGCGTCGCGGTAGACCGCGCGGAAACCGGGCGCGGCCCGCTCGAGGACATCGGTCATCTCGATCGACGTCGGTGCGGCATCCCCCGCGCCGACGTTCCCGCCCGGGTGCCGGAGCGCCGCCACGATTGCCTGACCCGCCCGGAGGTGACCGGCGCCCACGCCGGCCGAAAGCACGCTCACGCGGCCGAGCCGCGGGACGGGTCCGCTCCGGACGGGAACGTGAGGCCTTGCGACGTCAACACCGGCTCCGGCCATGGTTCGTTCTCCTCGATTCCCGTCGGGTCGGCCGTTCCCTGCCGCACCCGGGCGTTGAACGCCAGCCCGTCGAGCAGCTCGAGCCGCCCGTCGTCGTGCTCGACGAGGGCGGTGCAGCTCTCGACCCAGTCCCCGCAGTTCAGGTACTCGATGCCGCCGACGTCGCGGCGCTCGGCCTTGTGGATGTGGCCGCAGACCACGCCGTGGAAGCCGCCGCGACGTGCTTCCGCCGCGAGGGTCTCCTCGAACCGGCTCATCACCGTGCACGCGCCCTTGACGCGGCCCTTGATCGCCGCCGAGAGCGAGTGGTAGGGGAGGCCGATCCGGGCCCGACCCCAGTTCCAGGCTCGGTTGAGGCGCAGCAGCCAGTCGTAGCCCATGCCGCCGATCGACGCGAGCAGCGGGCTCGCGCAGACCACGACATCGTGGTGGTCGCCGTGGGTCACCAGCAGCCGGCGGCCGTCGGCGGTGTCGTGTGAACACATGAGCTCGATGCGGATGCCCCCGATCGAGAGGCCGTGGTAGGGGCGGATCGCGTCGTCGTGGTTGCCCGGGATCCAGACGATCTCGACGCCCTTGCTCGACAGCTTGAGCAGCCGACGAACCACGTCGTTGTGGCATTTCGGCCATCGCCACCGCTGCCGCAGCCGCCCCATGTCGACGATGTCGCCGACGAGATAGAGCCGGTCGCAGGTCAGGTGCCGCAGGAAGAAGCTCAGGTCGGCCGCCCGCCCGGTCGAGCAGCCGAGGTGCGTGTCGGAGATCCAGACGGTCCGGAATCGGTGCCGCATGGCCGGTCTTATCGGAGCGGCCGGTTGAGACCCGGTGCAGGCGGCGCAAGGGTTTGGCGTGACGCGAGGGCGGTCGGTCCCCGGCCGCGATCCCCCCTCAATCCGCGGACAATCGGTCCGGGAAGCGCGGCTACACTCCCCGCCCCCATGACCGACCTCCTCCTGCTGGCTGCCGACACCGCCGCGAACCCCGCCTCGATGAAGCTGTGGGCCTACGTCGCCTTCATCGGACTCGTCGTGCTCTTCCTCGCCCTCGACCTCGGGGTCTTCCACCGCGAGGCCCACGAGGTTTCCATGAAGGAAGCCGCAACCTGGTCGGTGGTCTGGCTGACCTGCGGCCTCGCCTTCTCGGCGTTCGTCTGGAAGGCCTACGACGCCCACTGGCTCGGCCTCGGGCTCGACACGCCGCGCTACAACACCCATGAGCTCGCCGGGAAGGTCGCCGAGCAGCCGCTGATCGTGAGCGGTGAGGTGACCGGGGCCGAGGCCGCCAAGCAGTACCTCGTCGGCTACGTCGTCGAGAAGTCGCTGGCGATGGACAACATCTTCGTCATCGCCCTGATCTTCGCCTTCTTCGCGGTGCCGGCGAAGTACCAGCATCGAGTGCTCTTCTGGGGCATCCTCGGGGCGCTGATCATGCGCGGCGGGATGATCTTCCTCGGGGCGGGGCTGATCCTGAAGTACCAGTGGATCCTCATCGTCTTCGGCGGGTTCCTGGTGCTGACCGCGCTCAAGATGGCCCTGATCAAGGGGAACGACGACCCGTCGCAGAACCTCGCGGTGAAGCTCTGCCGGAAGTTCCTGCCGACCGTCGACTTCTACGACGGGCAGCGGTTCGTGACGCGGCGGACGCTGCCTCCGACCTACTCGACCGACCCGAAGACCGGGAAACAGGTCCAGGACCCGCCGCCGCCGGGCTCGCTCGCGGCGCGGTGGGCGATCACGCCGCTCCTGCTCGCCCTGATCCTCGTCGAGATCACCGACCTCGTCTTCGCGGTCGACTCGATCCCGGCGATCTTCGCGATCACGCCCGACCCGTTCATCGTCTTCACGAGCAACATCTTCGCGATCCTCGGCCTGCGGGCCCTCTACTTCTGCCTCGCGGCGCTCATGTCGAAGTTCCGGTTCCTGAAGCCGGCGCTGATCCTCATCCTGGCGTTCGTGGGCGTGAAGCT
>JBEIUL010000179.1:0-5487 GCA_040374395.1 Phycisphaeraceae bacterium | reverse complement strand
TCACCGTGCTCATCGAGACGAGCGGGGCGATCGACACCGCGGCGGTCGATGACCGCGCGATCGTCATCCTCGACGTGAAGACGCCGGGCTCGGGGGAAAGCGGACGGAACCTCGCGGGAAATCTCGCGCGGCTGCGGCCGCACGACGAGGTGAAGTTCGTGATCACCGGCCGCGACGACTACGAGTGGGCCCGCGAGCTCGTCATCCGCGAACGGCTCGCCGAACGGGTGAAGGCCGTGCTCCTCAGCCCGGTCTTCGCCCAGGCCCCGGGCCGCGAGATCGCTGGCTGCGCGGGCCTCTCGCCGCGTGACCTCGCCGAGTGGATGCTCGCCGACCGGTTGCCGGTCCGCATGCAGACTCAGCTCCACAAGCAGATCTGGGACCCGGGAACCCGCGGCGTCTGACCGCAGGCGTCGCGGCTACCCTGACGCGGCATGAACGTCTCCGACCCTCCGATCCATCCCGCCGGGCCCTTCACGCCCGAGCCGAAGGCCGACCCGACCGCGATCCGCGCCGCGATCGATTCGCTCGAGGGAGCCCCGAGGGCCCTCCGCATCGCGACCCTCGGCCTCCCGCCGCTGGGCCTCGACCTTCCCTACCGCAACTGGTCGGTGCGGCAGATCGTGCACCACCTCGCCGACAGCCACCTGAACGCGTTCGTGCGGGTCAAGCTCACGCTGACCGAGGATCGTCCCACGGTGAAGCCCTACGACGAGAGCCTCTGGGCCGCGACCGTCGACGCCCGCGAGGCCGACCCCGAACTGAGCCTTCGCATCTTCGAGTCGGTGCATGCCCGCCTGGTCATGCTCCTGCGCAGCCTGCCGTCCGAGGCGTTCGGTCGCGAGTACTTCCACCCTGAGCGGAACTCGATCTTCCCGCTGTGGCACCTCGTCGACCTCTACGCGTGGCACGCCCGGCACCACACGGCGCAGATCCGGTGGGTCCGCGAGCATCGGCTCGAGCGCGGCGGTGGTTGAGCGGCTCGCCTGACCGGTTGCGGACGGACTCGCGTCGGCGGTACAAGGAGTGGCCCTGCCGCCCATGCCGAACCCGCCCCCTGATTTCCGACAGGTCGCCCTCGAGACCGCCGAGGCGATCGCCCTCCTGCGGCACCGTCTGCGGACGATCCTCGACCGCCTGCTGCCCGACGGCTACGGGGCACGATCGCTCGGTCGAGCCCTTGACGTCGAGCAGACCACCGCGTGGCGATGCTGGCGGATCGCCCACGTCGCCGATCCGGCGGCGGCCCTGCAGGTCATGCCCGGCCGCCGGGCGTGGGAGTCGATCTTCCGCCGGTTCGAGGCGCGCGGCGTCCATCCGCGTGAGCTGAAGGCGTTGCGGGAAGCCTTCGCCCGGATCGAACCGCTCATCTTCGGGCGCCGCGCCGATCGGATGGTGCTTCGCGCCATCGCCGGGGGCGGGCTCGACTCGAAAGGCGAACTGGCGGCGCTCCGCCCCATGCGGCAGGCGGTCTCGCGCGGCAACGCCCGGCTGTACGGGGTGCACGCGAAGACGGTCGTGCTGTCGTGGATGATCGCTCCCGGCCCGTCGCGGGGCTCGGTCTCGCTCGGGGTCGCCGGGGTGATCGACGGCCTTCGGCGGCTCCGGCCCGGCCCGTCCTGGCCCGTGCTCCAGCGCTCGGTCGCGAGTCGGGATCGCAAGGGAAACCTGCTTTACTACGAGCCGCTCGGCGACGATCCGGCCTTGCCCTCGACGGTCCGCGGCGGCTCGACCCGGAACCCCGCGGGCGGCGAGCTGCGGGCGGCGGTCCGGCACGGCCAGGAGACGATCGACCTCGGCGAAGTGCCGCCGGACCGCAACGGACGTCTTCGCCCCGCGCACGCGGAGATCCTGCGGCACGCCGGAGACCTTCCACCCGACACGGCCCTTCCGGTCTGCCTCACCACCCCCGTGCTGCTGCCGGTTGACTCGATCATCTTCGACCTCTGCTTCCACCGGGACATAGCCCGCCACACCGAACCGTCGGCGTCGCTCCTCGTCAGCCCGATCAGCATCGAGCGGATCATGAGCGTCGCCGAGGCGACCCGGGTGCCCATGGAAACCGAGATGCGGACGGTCGCGACGACGCGCCTCCCGGGGCGAAGGGCGGAGGTCACCGCAGCGCATCTCGAGACGCTGCGCCGCGTCGCCGCATCGCAGCACGCGACCCCGGACGATTACGAGGTGCACCGGCTGGTCCTGCCGCATCCCCCGCTCTTCGCCTCGATCACCGGCGAGTTCGAGCTGGCGAGTCTTCCGCGGCCGGACTGAGGCGAGTTCGCTGCCGACAAAGCCCCACGGCCGATCGGGGGTTCGCCACGCGCCCGGCGAAGCGCTTCGGGGAAGCGGTTCCCGCAGTTTTCCCGGAGTGGCCCGATCGAGCCGCGGCGCTTCGGGAAAAAATCGTTCCCTCCGACCCGGGTGAAATCCCTTCGGACGCAGTCCGCCCCGCGAGGTTCCGGTCCGCCGCCGTGGCGAGACCCGGAGGCCGTCGACGCCCCCCTGAGGGAGAGAAGGAATGACGAATCAAATCGCCGCGATCGCGGTCGCGTCCACCATGCTCGGAATCGGCGCTCCCGCCGCAGCCGCCACCATCGACTGGGTCAACTGGACCGACGGCGGCGGCACCGGCTCCTACCTCATCAATGGCACGGGAAGCGGGCTGAACGTCACGGGCAGTTTCACCGCAAAGACCACGGGCAGCGGATCGAACTGGTTCAACAACTCGTCGGTGAACATCTCCGACGGCGACTGGCCGTACTCGAACACCAACCTCTCGTTCTGGCAGGCGTACAAGTCCGGCGCCTACAACACGACCGCGACCTTTGACTTCACGAACACCGGCGGGCTGGCCGCGGGCGGGTCGCTTGCCCTGATCGATGTCGAGAATGCCCCGTCCTCGATCGCGGTTCGCGGTTACCAGTGGACGGGATCGTCGTACCAGCTCGTCTCGGTGAACTGGGCCTACAACGTCTTCACCATCAATCCGAGCAGCCTGCAAGCGGTCTGGAACTCGTCGACGAACACGCTGACCGGAGCGGGCGGAACGCTCGTCGGAGGTATCGACACCTTCTCGATGCTCACGAGCGACACCCGACTCGACCGGATCGAGCTGACGATCTCGATGGCCGGTGACGGGTTCGGGATCGGGTTCACGTCGGCGAACATCAACGCCGCCACCAACGGCGTGCCCGTGCCGGGCGCCGCGGGCGTTGCAGCGTGCGGCCTGATCGGCCTGGCGCGACGTCGCCGGCGCTGAGTCCTCTCCCCCAAACGAAGCCGAAACGGTCGATCGGCCCCGCCGACGCGCCTCCGGGCGCGTCGGCTTTCCTTTCGCCTCAGCGGATCCAGCCCTCACGCGACGCCTCGGCCGGCGGCGGGCCCGCGACCGGATCGGTCACGAGCAGGATCGCATCGAGAAGGTCGCCGTCCTCGTCGGCGACCGCCTCGTCGGCGACGGGCTTGGGGATCCGGAGGCCGTCGCGCTCGAGCCGCTTGAGGAGGTCCGCCCGCAGCAGCCGCGGCGGCTCGCCCTTCCCCTTGTAGCCGCGGCTCGGCCATTCCCGCAGGAAGAGCACCGACGCCGGGCATCCCTCGACGAGCGTCGCGGGCGAGGCGACCTCGTGCAGGGCGTCGATCCGCAGGCCGGCCTCGGCGAGCGGCAGCAGCACCTCGCAGACGAGCGTCCAGGTCTGCTTGAAGACCCGCAGGTTCATCGGGGCCATCGGGGCGTGGAAGACCCGGTCGCAGGTGCGGCGAGGCTCGCGGCGGCTCGCGTCGCGGAGGGCCACCCGCCAGCCGCGCGGGGTTCCGAAGTCGCGCATCCAGCGGGCCATGTCGAGCCAGGTCGGGCCGACGCGATGGGCCTCGAGCGTCTCGAGCGGCAGCGAGAACGGGGCGTCGATCCGCCAGAGGTGCGGACGGCCGTCGGAGGCCGAGGCGAGGATCGCGCGCTTCAGGCGCTCGCGGTCGCTGCGAGGCTCGACGCGGACGGGCGAACGTGGATCGGCGAGATCGCGGGTGACGACGCGGATCTTCGCCGCCCCGCCCGATTCGGCTCCCGAGAAATCGACGCCGTGGAGAAGCACGCGGGTGGGGCCTCGGGTGTCAGTTCCGGCCGCACTGGCCCGCGGACTTGCCGCACGGGCAGCAACCGCCGACCGGCAGGCCCGAGCCCCCGGCGGACTCGGCGCCGCCCGAGGTCGCGAAGGTCGACTGCCGGCGGCGGAACGTCCGGCCGCGTCCCTTCGGGTCGTCGACCGGGGCGTCGGCGTCGCGCATCGGCCGCAGCAGCGTGATCACCTCGCCGTCCTGCTCGCACTCGTACTCGTACATGGGCATGGTCGGTTCCCTCTCGAATCCACGTGGAATCAGCCTCGATCTCGCCGCGCGGGCTTTGCCTTCTCGAGCCCCGCGGCCTTCCGCAGCGCCCGCAGCTCGCCGGGCGTGAGATCTCGCCACTCGCCGACCGCGAGGCCCTTGAGCTGCAGCGGGCCCATGCGGATGCGGCGGAGCTTCTTCACCGGGTGGCCGACCTTGAGCAGCATGCGCCGGACCTGCCGGTTGCGGCCCTCGCGGAGCTCGATGAAGAGCATCGTCTTCTCGCGGGTCCGCTTCAGCACCTCGAGCCGCGAGCGGCTGGTCTTGCGGCCCGGCTCGTCCTTCTCGTTCAGGAAGATGCCGCGCTCGAGCGCCGCGATCTCCTCGTCGGCGACCTCGCCCCCGACGGTGACCTCGTAGCCCTTGTGGACCTCGTAGCGAGGGTGCGTCAGGCGGTTGGCGAGCTCGCCGTCGTTGGTCAGCAGCAGGAGGCCACTTGAGTCGAGGTCGAGGCGGCCGACCGGAAACAGCCGCGGCTTCGCCGGGTGCTTCACGAGGTCGATCGCCCGGACCCGGCCCTCGGGGTCGGAGTTCGTGCAGACCGTCCCCCGCGGCTTGAAGAGCATGACCGTCACCATCCGCTCGGGCCGCTTGAGCGGCTTCCCATCGACGGTGATGCGGTCCTCGTGCGGATCGACCCACGCCGGGAGGCGGTCGACGAGGTCGCCGTTCACGCGGACGAGGCCGTTCTCGATGAGCTCCTCGCAGGAACGCCGCGAGCCGTAACCGGCCTCGGCGAGGACCTTCTGGAGCCGGGGGCCGCGGTCGTCGCGGGCGTACGGATGCGGGGTGGTGCGGGGCACGGGGCGATGATCATAGGGGCCGGTAGCATCCCGGCCCATGACCTCGGGCGTGCTCCTGGCTCTTTCCCTCGTCCTTTCGCTCGCGGCGCAGGCGTCGGCGGGCGGGCCGGCCTATCTCGGGCTGTCGGTGCGGGACGTGCCCGGCGTCGGCTGCGTGGTGACCGGAGTCGGACCCGGGCCGCTCGGCGGGACCGGCCTCGAGGGAACGCGGCTGCGGCGGCCCGACCTCCTCGTGGCGATCGACGGGAAGCCGGCGTCGCGCGAGGCGTTGCGGGCGGCGCTCGCGGCGCGGTCGGCCGGCGAG
>JBEIUL010000095.1:0-7829 GCA_040374395.1 Phycisphaeraceae bacterium | reverse complement strand
ATTTGTAACCTAGAAATTTGACCGAAGAGTTTGGTTTTTGAATACTCCAAACGTATCATTGATGCCTTAAGATTTTCTATAACTTCTACGACTTGCGACCTGTCAATCAAGTCATAACTCATATAGTTCTTAATACACTCAAAAGATGCCTCAAAACTTGCTGGTTTATTCACATGATCTGTTGAATGATAATCAGCTAGGCTCAGCAAAGCATCTTGATCGTGATGAACGCTTCCTTCAAGTACTTGCAATGCTGCTGAAAAATCCCTTTTTGATCCTGTAACAGAAGCCTTTTCGTAGAGTGCACAACCGTAGTAATTACCAGCTAAAAGTTTCCCTCGCGCATAAGCTTCACCAAAATAATAAAGTGACGTTGGCGTTCCTTCGGGCGTGGACCTCGTACGGCCTCGGCCGGGCGAGCCGCGACCTGCCGGCGTTCGTCGTGCTGCACGGCGGGCTCATCCCGCCGGGCGGCGTCGAGTGCTTCGGGAACGGTTTCCTGCCCGCGACGCACCAGGCGTCGATCGTGCTGCCCCGCGGCGACGGCCTCGCCGACGTGCGGCCGCGCGAGGCCGATCCCGCGGCGCAGGCCCGCAAGCGTCACCTGCTCGAGACGCTCGACGCGGCGTACGCCCGCGAGACCGGCCGCGCCGACGCCGTCGAAAGCGCGATCCGCAACTGGGAACTCGCCTACGCGATGCAGTCGGCGGTGCCCGAGCTCATGGACCTCTCGGGCGAGAGCGACGAGACGAAGGCCCTCTACGGCGTCGACGACCCGTGGGCGCCGACCGCGACCTACGCCCGGCAGTGCCTGCTCGCCCGACGGCTCGTCGAGCGGGGCGTGCGGTTCGTCGAGCTCACCTGCCCGGGCACCGGCCACGACCGCTGGGACCAGCACGATGCGCTCCAGAAGGGGCACGGCGACAACGCCCGCGCCGTCGACCGGCCGATCGCCGGCCTCCTGCGCGACCTGCGCCGCCGCGGGATGCTCGAGGAGACGCTCGTGGTCTGGGCCGGCGAGTTCGGCCGCACGCCGTTCGCGCAGGGATCGAGCGGCCGCGACCATAACCCGTTCGGCTTCTCGGTCTGGATGGCCGGCGGCGGCGTCCGCGCCGGCACCGTCTTCGGCGGCACCGACGAGTACGGCTACAAGGCGGTCGATCGCCCGGTCGACATCCACGACCTGCACGCGACGATGCTCCACCTGCTCGGCGTCGACCACCGTCGCCTCGTGCACCGGTTCGGCGGCCGCGACATGCGGCTCACCGACGTGCACGGTCGCGTGATCGGCGACTGGTTGGCCTGAAAGAGAACGGCCGCCCGCGAGGGGCGGCCGTCGGGTGGTCTCGATTCGATCCGGCCTCAGCCCCCGGCCATCTTCGCGGCCTTCTTGCGGGCCTCGCCGAGGTTGCCGACGTACATGAAGGCGCTCTCCGGCAGGTCATCGGCCTCGCCGGCGCAGAGCCGCTCGAAGCTGTCGATGGTGTCGGCGAGGCCCGAGGTCGCGCCGGGGAAGCCGGTGAAGACCTCGGCCACGTAGAACGGCTGCGAGAGAAACCGCTCGATCTTGCGGGCCCGCGACACCGTCACCTTGTCCTCTTCCGACAGCTCGTCAACGCCGAGGATGGCGATGATGTCCTGGAGGTCCTTGTACCGCTGCAGGATCTGCTGGACCTGCCGGGCGCACTTGTAGTGCCGCTCGCCGACGATCTGCGGGTCGAGGATGCGGCTCGTCGAGCCCAGCGGGTCGACGGCGGGGAAGATGCCCTTCTCGGCGATCTTCCGCTCGAGCACGATGAACGCGTCGAGGTGGGCGAACGTCGTCGCGGGGGCGGGGTCGGTGAGGTCGTCGGCCGGCACGTAGATCGCCTGCACCGAGGTGATGGCGCCCTGGCGGGTCGAGGTGATCCGCTCCTGGAGGGCACCCATCTCGGTCGCGAGGTTCGGTTGGTAACCCACGGCGCTCGGCATGCGGCCGAGAAGTGCCGACACCTCGGAACCGGCCTGCGTGAAGCGGAAGACGTTGTCGACGAAGATCAGCGTCTCCTTGCCGCTCGCGTCGCGGAACTCCTCGGCCATGGTGAGGGCCGAGAGGGCCACGCGAAGGCGGGCGCCCGGCGGTTCGTTCATCTGGCCGAAGACCATCGCCACCTTGTCGAGCACGTGCGACTTGTTGCCCTGGGCGTCGACGTACTCGGCCTCCTGCATCTCGAGCCAGAGGTCGTTGCCCTCGCGGGTCCGCTCGCCCACGCCGGCGAACACCGAGTAGCCGCCGAAGGTGCGGGCCACGCGGGCGATCATCTCCTGGATCACGACGGTCTTGCCGACGCCGGCGCCGCCGAAGAGGCCGATCTTGCCGCCGCGGACGAAGGGGCAGAGGAGGTCGATGACCTTGATGCCCGTCTCGAGGATCTCGGTCTTCGGGTTGAGGTCGGTGAACTGCGGGGCGGTCCGGTGGATCGGGGCCCGCTTCGTCGCCTTGACCGGGCCGCGCATGTCGACCGGGTCGCCGAGCAGGTTGAACACGCGGCCGAGGACGCCCTCGCCGACCGGCACGGTCACCGGGGCGCCGGTGTCGATGCAGGCGTCGCCGCGACGCAGGCCGTCGGTCGACGCGAGGGCGACGCAGCGGATCTGGCCGCCGCCGAGGTGGCGGGCGACCTCACCCACGAGCTTGGTCTTCTCGCCGCGCACGTCGATGGTGCACTCGACGGCGTTGTAGATCTCGGGCATCTGGTCCTCGGCGAACTGGGCGTCGAAGGTCGAGCCGATGACTTGGGTGACCTTGCCGGTGGAAGCCATGAAGGGGTCGCTCCGCGGGGTGTTTGGGGACGTCGAATCGCGAGACGGTACGACCCGCCCGGACCGGGCGGGAAAGGCCGAAAATCGTACTCGCTTCGGACCCGGCCGCCAAGCCCGCCGGAGGTCGGACCGGCCGTCAGGCCAGGCGGTCGACGAGCCGCCCGCGGGCGACGCCGGTCGCGGCTTCCATCCGGTCGGCGGCGGTGCGGAACGGGCTCAGCGAGCCTCCAGCCTTGGCTGCGGCCGCGGAAAGCTCGATCCGGTCGGTCAGGGGCGATCCGCCACCACGCACCATCGCCGCAACCAGCTCGGCCGCCCCACGGACGGGAACGGACGATGGCGTCCGCGGGAACGGGAGGACCTGCGGGATCGCGGTCGGGTCAGGCACGGCGGCGGAAGGTAGCCGAGGCTCCGCAGGTGCGGAAGTGGGTTGGTTCCCGGTCCTGCCGGGTACGCCTCAGAGCGAGAGCCGGGCGTCGCTCTCGGCCGTCAGCCGCTCGAGGGCCTTCGGAAGTTCGAGCATCCGCAGGTCTTCCTGCAGCGCCGACCACTTGGCGCTCTCGACTGCGCTGTCGGCCGCGGCACCGTCGTCGCGGAGCAGGACGAAGAGGGCCGAGCGGGCGGCATCGAGGTCGCGGCGGGCCGCCGGATCGAGCTTCGTGCCCAGGACCGTGAGCCGCTGGAGCAGGTTGTCGTAGAGGGCGATCTGCCGAAGCCGCTCGCGGGCGGCGGCGTCCTCGAACGGCATCTCCTCGATCGCCCCGAGCAGGATGCCGGTCGCGTGCAGGGCGTGGACGTCCTCGCTCGAGATCGTCGCCGAGGGGAGGAACGGCCACGAGTTCACCGGGGCCGGAAGCCCGGTCGCGGCCGGCACGCCCATCGGGACGGCTGCGGGTTCCAGCCGCAGCATGGCCGAGGTCAGCGTGACCGCGACGGCGACCGACGCGGCGGTGGCGAGCGGCCACCCGAAGTCGTGGAGCCGCGCGAGGATCCCCGGGCGGACATTCGCCGGCCTTCCCGCGATGGCATCAAGCACCGCCCGCTCGAAACCCGCCGGGAGCGGCTCGGTCTCGAGTTCGCCGCGCCGTACGCGTCGCGGATCGCCGCATCCTGCCGCTCGGCCAACTCGAGCAGGTCGCGGCAGGCGCGGCACTCGAGCAGGTGGCGGTCGGCATCGGTCCGCACCTCGCGGGCGAGTTCGCCGTCGAGGTACGGCGAGAGGCTGACCTTGAAATCGACGCATTCGAAGCGGTTCATGGCTCGTTCATCCCTCCCGATTCAGGCTTCGCGGTAGCGGTTGATGTCGTAGTGCGAAGGCGAGGTCTTCGCGTCGAACGAGGAGTCGAGCTCGCCCAGCAGCGCGAGGCGGGCTCGATTGAGGCGGCTCATCACGGTGCCGACCGGCACCCCGAGGTGGCGGGCGATGTCCTCGTACGACATCGATTCGTTGAGCCGCAGCAGGAGCATGGTCCGCTTGTCGGGATCGAGCCGGGCGATCGCTTCCTGGACCCGCCGCACGTCCTCGCGCCGCTCCAGGATCCTCACCGGCGTCGTCGCCGACGGCCGCGACGGCTCGGCCACGTCCTCGGGCAGCGCCGACTCGCGACGCTCGCGCTGCAGCACGTTGATCGCGAGGTTCGTGACCGTGGTCCGCAACCAGCTGCCGTAGGCGGGTTCGCCCGCGTCGGGCGGCTTCCGCCAGAGCCGCACGAACGCCTCCTGCACGATCTCCTCGGCGCGATCCCGGTCGTGGCAGATCCGGGTCGCGAGCGCGATCAACGACGGGCCGAGCCGCCGCATCCACATGCGGAGCGAGTCGTCAGTCAGGGGATTGCTGGGGGTATCCATGGCGGTGTCCGATCGTGGGCCGTGACTCCTCGCGGCGGGGCCGTCCGACCCGGGGTCAGGTCGGCCATTCCCGCCATCCGCCGGGAATTCGCCGCTTCCCGGCCATCCGTTCCCGGCTATCGGGCGGGAGAGGGGGAAACGGGGGATCCACCCGTCGGAGCCGAGCGGCGCGGCTCCTGCGGCTCGCACCCGAAGGCCCGGGCGGCGTCGGCCTGCGGCAGGCCCCGCTCGTCCAGCCGGGGATCGACATCGGTCACCTGGGGTTCCGCGACCTTCCCCTCCCAGGTTCCCAGCAGGGGCAGGGCGACGGGAAGTTCCGCCGAGAACCAGAGATTCGCCCCGAACTCGACCTCGGGCGGGCCCGGGAAGCCCGGTGCGAGCGCGGTGAGCCGCTGGAGCGTGTTCGGTGCCCACGCGACGAGGTTCCCGCGGAAGCGGACCGCCGTGGCGGCCGGGCGTCCGTCCGGCGGTGGCACGAGGAGCAGGGTCGTGTCGAGCGGATCGAGGATCGTGTTCCGGCGGAGGTCGAGGTCGCGCACCGAGCCGATGGCCGCGAAACGGCGGTTCCGCTCGGCGAACGTGTTGCTGATCGTGACGCCCGACGCGAGCGGACCCGGCGGACCCCCCGCAACCGCTTCCGCGGGGCGGGTCCCGACCGCGAAGGTGGTGTCGATCGACGGCCCGACCCCGAGGCGATCGATCTCGATGCCCTCGCTTCCCCCGGAGATCTCGACGCCGGTGCGGCCCGCGCCGCGGTTCGGAAGGACGAGCTGGCTTCGCTGGATCCGGACGTTCCGGCAGCGATCGATCGAGATCGCGACCGGATCGAAGCCCTGCACGCGCGAGTCGGCGAGCGTCAAGCCCTCGACGCCTTCGAGGAGCATCGCGGGTCGGCGGTCGCGCTCGCCGCACCCCTCGATGAGGCAGTTGCGAAGCAGGATCCCCCGCGCCGGGCGATCGCCGTCGCCGCGGATCGCCACTCCGGGGCCGCTCGAGCCGCGGATCAGGAAGTTCCGGACCTCGACGTGGCTCGGCCGCACCAGCTCGAGGCCGTCTCGACCGCCGTCGATCCGCGCGAGGGCGGCGGCGTCGTGGGACCGGATCACGATCGGGCGGCCCGGTTCGCCGGCGAGGTCCTCGAGCCGGGCCGGCCGATGCACGCCGGGTTCGAGCACGATCTCGTCGCCGGGCCGGACGATCGCCGCGATCGAGTCCCACGCGGTGCCGGCGACCACGCGGTGGACCGTCGCGTGCGAGGCGGTCGCGATCACGGCCGCCGCCAAGGCGGCGAGCGCGGCGCGAAGCCGCGTCATCGCGACGCGTTCCCCGCGAGCATGCGATCGAGGTCGCTCGTCGGAACCGCCCGCAGGATCTCGGCGCCGCGCGGCATCACGATCGACCAGCCGCGAAGCGCCGCGGGCAGGATCGCGGTCTCGCCCGCGGCGAGTTCGAGCTCGCGATCGCCGCTCCGGAATCGCATGCCGTCGCCGCGAAGCGCCATGAGCACGACCGGCACGCCGTCGGTCACGAGCGTCAGCTCGGCGTCGGACTCGGCCTCGATCGACTCGATGCGGAACGCCCGGCTCCGGCAGAGCTCGCGGGTCGCGAAGCCCGCCGCCCGCAGCGGCCGGACCTCGTCTCGCCGCACGATGCCGGGCGTGCCGTCTTCCTGCGCGTCGCCGAACCGCAGGCATGCCCGGGCCTGCTCGACGTGCAGCGGCCGCGCCGGGTCGTCGCGATCCCAGTCGAAGACGCGGTAGGTGGTGTCGCTTGGCGTCTGCACCTCGGCGACGAGAAGCCCGGCCCCGAGGGCGTGGCCGATCCCGCTCGGCAGGTAGATGCAGTCGCCGGGCTTCGGGGCGACGGTGATCATCCGCGGGACGAGCGCCTTTCCGGAGAGGTCGGAGAAGAACCGCTCGGGCGTCACCTCGGGCCGGATCCCGCGGTAGAGCACCGCACCGGGCGTCGCCGCGAGCACGACCCACGCCTCGGTCTTCAGGTGCGCCTCGGGGTGCGAACGCGCGTATTCCGGGCTCGGATGGACCTGCACCGAGAGGTTCTCGCCCGCGTCGAGGAACTTGATGAGCAGCGGGAACCGGCGGCGAGCGGCGAATGGCCCGAGCGTGCCCGCGGGATCCAGCTCGATGAGCTCGCGCAGCGACCGGCCGGCCAGCGGCCCGCGTGCCACCCGCGAGATGCCGTCGGCGATCGGCGGGTCGAGATCCGCGACTTCCCAGCTCTCGCCCCAGCGGGTTCCCGCGGCGGTCGCCGCCTTGCCCATGCGGACGAGGCCATCGCCACCCCAGGCGCGGGCCTTCAGCAACGGTTCGAGGATCAGCGGGGCGTCGGCCGGTCGCATGGCACGAACGGTAGGACCGGTCACATGATCATGCCGGTGACCGTCGACTCGAAGACGATCTTGCCGTTCACGAGGCCCTGGACCCGCGAGATGAACCGCCGCGCGGTGCTCTCGACCTCCTGGCCGGCGAGGTAGAGCGTGTCTCCCGGGACGACCTGCCCCCGGAAGACGGTGTCGTCGCAACGGGTGAACCCGAGGAAGCCCTCGCGGTTGTACTTGTTCTTCTGCATGAAGCTCGCGAGCTGCGCCCCGGCCTCGATCATGAGCACGCCGGGCAGAAGGGGCCGGCCCGGGATGTGGCCGGGGATCCAGAACTCGTCGTGACGGATGAACCGGACGCCGAGGCCACGGCCGCCGTCGGAGGAGACCCACACGATGTGGTCGAGCATCCGCATGTCGCCGGCCTGCGGGTTGAATCGACCGACCGTGGCCGCGTCGGCGGCGACGGCGGTGAGGTCAATCGTGGAAAGGTCGACGAGGGGGAGGCTCGGCACGGCGGTTCAGGTCAGGGTTCCGGGATGCGATGCCGAACGGGCATCCGCGCACCGGGCGACGGGGAAGGCGCCGGGTGTTCCCACGAGTGATTCGTCGCGATGTCCGGCTTGGGGGCCGGTCGCGTGTCGGGTCAGGGCTTCGCGCCGCCGTCGACGTTGCGGACTTCGAGGACCTGGGCCCGAAGTTCCTGGGCAGCGGCTCGGAGGTCCTGCATCGCCTTGCGGGCACGGGTCCCGGCGGCCTTGTTGCCACCGGCGGCCTTGCGGACGTCCTCCTCGCAGTCGGCGAGGATCTTCTTCAGACGCTCGTAGGTATCGGTCACCAT
>JBEIUL010000328.1:0-3558 GCA_040374395.1 Phycisphaeraceae bacterium | reverse complement strand
TCGGCGACGTCGAGCGCGACCAGCGTCGCGACCGACGCACTAGGCGGCAGGTAGGCGAACGCCTTCGCGGTCCGCGCGGCGGTGCCGATCGCGAGGCGCACCCCGCAATCGGCGAGGATCGTCGCCACCCGCCGGGCCGGGCTGCGGACGTCGATCGGGACGTAGCAGGCCCCCGCCATCAGGACGCCGAGGATCGCGACGACCGCGTCGGTCGACTTGTCGAGGTGGATCGCCACGCGGTCGCCGGGCCGGACGCCGCGGGCGTAGAGGCCCGACGCGAGATCCGACCCCCGCTGCACGAGACCCCGGTAGTCGAGCTCGCGCTCACCCTCGCACACCGCGATGCGGCCGGGGTGACGGGCGGCGATCTCGGCGACGCCCGGATGCAGCAGCGAGGCGGCGGACGCGGGCTTCACGCGGAACCGATCCCCAGCATCGCGGCGATGATGTTCCGCTGGACCTCGGACGAGCCCGAGAAGAGCCGGCTCGCCATGGCGTCGTGCACCCAGCGGACGGTCGGCTCGCCGGTCTCGAGGCCGCTCGCCCCGCGCAGGTGCACCGCGTCGAGACTCGACTGGAGGAACGACTCGGCACCGACCAGCTTGGCCTGCGAGCCGGCCATCGTGATGTTCCGGCCCGCGTCGGCAAGCGTCGCGCAGTGGCGGATCCAGAGCTTGAGCGTGTCGAGCCGGGTGCGCATCTCGGCGATCCGGTGGGCGATCGCCGGGTTCGCCGCGAGCGGACCGCCGCCCACGCGTCGCGAGCGGACCGCGCGGATGACCATCGCGATCTGCCGTTCCATGATGCCCGCGATGCCCGCGAAGATGAACGCCCGCTCGAGCTCGAGCGCCTGCTGGATCATCAGGCCGCCGTTTCCCGGCTTGCCGAGCAGGCGGTCGGCGGGCAGCCGGCAATCGTCGAGGACCACGTCGCCCATGCCCGCGCTCTCGCACGCATCGACGGTCGGGCCCTCGGCGAACCGGACGCCGGCGTCGGTGCGGAGCACGACGAACGCGCTCAACGCGCCCTCATGCCGCGCGTACACCACGACGAGGTCGGCGTCCGGGGTGTTCGTGGCCCAGCGCTTGTGCCCCGAGAGGCGGAATCCACCGGCGACGGTCTCGGCCTGCGCCTGCATGCCCTGCAGGTCGGAACCGGCCTGGGGCTCGCTGATCGCATGACCCCCGACGCGGGTGCCGGCCACCAGGTCGCGGCACCACGAGTCGCGCTGCGCATCGGTGCCGTGCCGCAGGATGGGGAACACCGTTCCCCAGACATGGGCGTTCAACGCGAGCACGAGCCCGGTGTCGCCGGTCTCCTTGCCGAACGCCTCGTGGGCGGCGACGAGCTCTCCGAAACCGTCGCCGCGGCCGCCCGCCGACCGGGGCACGGCATGGCCGATCAGGCCCGCGTTGCCCCACTCCACGAAACTCGAACGGGCGGATCGTGGCATGATTCTGGGGCAACGCTTCGGGACACGCGGATGATCGCAGGCAAACGCCGGCCTGCCGTTCGGAGAATAGGTGGATCGCCGCCGTGGCCGCAAGCCCGCTCGGCCCGTCGTCTGGATCGCGAAGCGTTCGCGCCGGTCGACGGGCACGGCCGATCGGGATTGGGCCGTTCCACCTCCTCCCTCCCGCCGTACGGCTGTATGGTGCGACGGTCCCCGCTGCCATCCGACCGGCGCCCTCGTCTCGCCGCCATCGACACCGCCCGCCCTCTCCGACGGCATGAACGATCTCCTTGCATTCGAAGACGTCCCGATCGTTCCCTTCGCTCGGCTTCCGTACAAGAACCCCGGAAGGACCCCCTTCCAAGGCGGTCCGTGCTGGCCCGAGTGGGACCGGCAGACGGTCGCCCGCCACTGCCAGCGCGGCGTTCCGATCGACACGCGACCCGAGGACGCGGCCTGCGAGGTCACCCTCGACGAGCCGGTGGCATGGGCGGGCGCGGCGACGGTGCACTTCGGCCACCAGATCGCCGACTTCTCGACCCGCATCCTCCCGACGCTTCGCGAGTGGCCGGAAGCCACGTTTGCCTTCGCCGTGAGGACGGGCGACGGAATCAACTCGCTGGCGGAGACTCCTCGCTTCTTCCGCGAGATCCTCGAGTGGTTCTCGGTTCCCCCCGAGCGAGTCCGCATCGTGAGCCGACCGACGCTGGCCCGGCGGGTTCTTGTCGCCCCGCAGGCCGAACAGGTCTTGGGCCTCGGCGAGAATCTGCCCGTGCCACGGTGGTATCTCGATGCACTGGGCGACATCGCACACCGCCATCTCGGCCGGATCGAGCGCGGCGGAACGGTGTTCGTGTCGCGAAGTCGGCAGGTCAAGCGGCTCGCGGGCGAGGTCGAGCTCGAGACGGCGCTCGGCCGCTGCGGAGTCGAGGTGTTCCGTCCGGAAGAGCATCCGCTGCCGACGCAGTTGGCTCGCTACGCAGGGGCGGATCGCCTCATCTTCAGCGAAGGATCGGCGGTGCACGGACTGCAGCTGCTCGGAGGCGGCCTGGGCGAGGTGCACCTCCTCGGGCGACGGCCGGGCTCGAAGATCGGCAAGTGGTTCCTGCCGGACCGGGCGCGTCGCGTCGAGTGGATCGACATCGGGTGCCGTCTAGTCTGCGGCGAGTCGCCCTCAGGGACGCGGTTCATCCACCGGGGGATGCCGGTTCCCGACGAACAGCGACTGCTCGATGCCTTCCGCGTGATGGGCATCCCGGTGGCAAGACACTGGGATTCGTCGAGGTACCGAACCGCCTGCGAGAACGACCTCCGGCTTTGGCTCGAGAAGAATCGATGGCAAGCGAGCCGCGCCGAGGGCGCCGAGGCGATCCGCACGAGCCTGGCCGAGTGTGGTTTCGGGCACCTGGGGCCGGGTTGACCGCGTTCGCCCGCGCGAACGCGCCCCGGGAAATGCCCGCTTTCTGCTAGGATTCGCCCCCCATGTCCATCCTGATCGACGGCTCGACGAAGGTCCTCTGCCAAGGAATCACCGGCTCCACCGGAGCCTTCCACACCAAGGGTTGCCTCGACTACGGCACCCGCATGGTCGGCGGCGTCACGCCCGGCAAGGGCGGCCAGAAGGACGCCAACGGGCTGCCCATCTTCGACACCGTCGCCGACGCGGTCGCGGCGACCGGGGCGAACGCGACCATGATCTTCGTGCCCCCGCCCTTCGCGGCCGACTCGATCCTCGAGGCGGCGGCGGCGGGCATCGGGCTGGTCGTCGCGATCACCGAGGGCATTCCCGTCGAGGACATGATCCGGACGCGGGCGATGCTGGCCGAACACCCGAACGTCCGGCTCGTCGGGCCGAACTGCCCCGGCGTCATCACGCCGGGCCGCCGCGTCTCGGGCGAGGGCCCGGCGGCCAAGTTCGAGGGCGGCTGCAAGATCGGCATCATGCCCGGCTACATCCATACCCACCGCAA
This sequence comes from Phycisphaeraceae bacterium, assembly GCA_040374395.1. Classification (GTDB taxonomy): domain Bacteria; phylum Planctomycetota; class Phycisphaerae; order Phycisphaerales; family SM1A02; genus JBEIUL01. The sequence goes on along the minus strand of JBEIUL010000328.1, from coordinate 135 downwards.
GGACGCGAAGTCCGGCAAGGCGGTCGGCATCGTGAGCCGCTCGGGCACGCTGACCTACGAGGCGGTGTGGCAGACGAGCTCTCGCGGCATCGGCCAGTCGACCTGCGTCGGCATCGGCGGCGATCCGGTGAAGGG
>JBEIUL010000096.1:0-7817 GCA_040374395.1 Phycisphaeraceae bacterium | reverse complement strand
TCCACGACATGGAGTGCTGCCACAAGCTCTTTGCGATCGAGGCCCTCCGTCCGATGCTGCCCGAGCTCACCGAGGATCGCTTCGGGATCGAGCCGCAGCTCGCCGCCATCGCGGCCCGCCACCGGCTGAGGGTCGCGGAGGCGCCGGTGTCGTACCGCCCGCGCGGCTTCGCCGAGGGCAAGAAGATCCGGGCGAAGGACGGCGTGCGGGCCCTGCTCGTGATCGTCCGCGAGCGGTTCCGGCGGAGCCCCGCCTGATGGACGGCCCCGCGCCGCGACGTCGCAAGCCAAAGGACATCCTCTTCCGGGTCGTCGGGTTCCTCGCGGGCCTCGGCCTGCTCTGGTGGTGCGTCGAGCGGGCGTTCGCGGGCGACGGGGCGGCCGAGACCTGGGCGGCGATCCGCGCCGCGCCGTCGTGGGCCCTGTGGGGGCTGGCCGTCACGAGCGTGGGCAGCCTGCTCGTCAACTCGCTCATGTTCTGGTTCGCGATCCAGCCGGTGCGGGCGGTCGGCGTCGGCGAGATGACCGGCGTGAACCTGGTCGCGAGCCTGCTCAACTACCTGCCGATCCCGCTTCGCGTCGGGCTCATCGCCCGCATCGCCTACCACGTGCGGGTGAACCGGATGGGTGCGGTGGCCGTCGGGAGCTACCTCGGTGCCCTCATGATCGCCACGCTGGTGGTCTTCGCCGGTCTTGCGGCGGCGGTCGTGACCTTCGCGTTCGTCGGCGCGGCGGCCGCGGCGGGGGCGGCCCTCGTCTCGCTCGTCGTCGGCATGACGCTCGTGCGGCGCGTCGCCCGCTGGAAGCTCGTCGCGCGGTACGGCCGCGAGGCCGAGCGGATCCTCGTCGACCGGAAGGCGCTCGGCGGCGCGGTCGCGATGCGGACCGCCGACGCCCTGCTCTGGTCGGCCCGCATGACCTGCGCGGTCGCGGTGCTGGGCCTGCCGCTCTCGGCCGGCGAATCCGCGGTCCTGGGCCTCGTCGCGGTCGCGATGAGCATGAATCCGCTCGGCCGCTTCGGTTTCCGCGAGGCGGGCGTGGTGTGGGTCTCGACCTTCCTCTTCGCCGGCCGCATGGAGGCGGACGAGCTCGAGCAGGCCTTCGCCCGGCTCGCGATCGTCGAGAGCGCGGCGGAAGGCGCGGTCACGCTGCCGCTCGGGGCGGTGCTCGTGCCGTGGTTCCTCGGCCGGATGCGGAACGCACCGGCGGGCGATGCCTCACCACGACCAGCGGACGGTGCGGCGCAGCCCGTCGTCGATCGCGAGGTACCGAAGGCGTAGCCGCTCGGATCGGCTGCCGAGCCACGGGGCGCGACCCGACGTGCGGTCGATGCGACCGACCGCGGCGGCGACGTCGGCGCGGGTGACGGCGGCGCCCTCGCCCCGCGCCGACGCCCGGAGCCGCGCGAGCCATCCCGCCGCCGCGAGATCGACGGCGAGCGACACGAGCCCGAGCGTGACGGGAAATCCGTAGTGCCCGGCGCCCCAGCGGCGGCGGCCGCGGATCGCGCTTCGCATCCAGCGGGTGACGAGGTCGTCGATCGCCGCGAGTTCCTCCGAGTCGCACGCGGGACCGACCGCCTCGGCGCCGTCGAGCCGCAGGCCCGCGGGCCAGTCGGGACCGAGGGCCGGGGCCTCGCCGCGGCCCGACGCGAACCGCCGGCTGCGGAGCAGCTGGTCGATCACCGAGCCGAAGCGGCCGCGGGCGACCATCCGCCCGATCTTCGGGTCCTCGACCCGCGCGAAGACCGCCTGTCGCGCCAGGCGTCGCTGGCCGCGCGACGGATCGTCGACGGGCAGCAGCGCGAGCTCGTCCGGCAGGGCCCCGACCAGCGTCGAGACGAGCTCGACAAGGCGCTCGCCACGCACGCGATCGAGCCGCGCCGCGTGCAGCGACTGCGCGAGCCACGCGAACCCGTCGAGGCGGATCCGCAGCGGGATCTCGCCCCGCGAGAGCCACGCGTCGAGCCTCGCCACGAACGCCTCCACCTCGCCGTCGCCGGCCTCGAGCCCCTTCGCGAGATCGATCGGCGCCGGGTCGAGCGTCTCGGGCAGCGACTCGAGCATCCGCAGCACGTCGCGGCGATGGCTCGCCAGTTCGGCCCCTCGGCCCGCCGCGACGCTTCCGCACGCGAAGTTCAGCCCGATCGCCGCGTCGTGCGGACCCGGAGTCACGCTGAACGGGAACATCTGGCACGCGATCGGCTTCGCCTCGAGACCGAACTCGGCGTGGATGCGGCAGAGGCCGTCGGGCCGCAGGAACACGCACGCCCCGTCGTCGCGCTGCCGGAGGAACGTGCGGCCACGGAACTCGACGGTCACCGGCTTGCCGAGGCGCTCCTCCCACTTCTGGCCGGCGAGCCGGGCGAGATCCGCCTCGCGGAGCTGGACCGTGAAGTCTCGGCAGCAGTTCCCGCACCCGTGGCACGAGTAGCGCTGCGAGGCGACGCCGAGGGCGACGACCGGCAGGCGGATCTCGCGCGACCCGCTCACGATCGCGATCCCGCCGGCGCGAGCCGCATCGCGATGAGCCGCGCCGCGTGCCCGCGATGGCTGCGTGCGTTCTTCTCGTCGGCCGTGAGCTCGGCGCTCGAGCGGCCCTCCGCAGGAAGGAAGAGCAGCGGGTCGTAGCCGAAGCCGTTCGTGCCGCGCGGGGCGTCGAGGATCACGCCGGGAAACGTCCCGCGGCTCTCGGCGACGATCGTCCCGTCGGGATCGGCCACGCACATCGCACACACGAATCGGGCGTGGCGTCGCGCGGCGGGGACGCCGCGCAGCCGCTCGAGCAGGAGCGCGTTGTTCGCCGCATCGCGCTCGGCCCGCGTCGAACCGACGCCCGCGAACCTCGCGCTGCGGACGCCGGGCGCCCCGTCGAGCGCGTCGACCTCGAGCCCCGAGTCGTCGGCGAGGCAGCGCCGCCCGGTCATGCCGGCGTACGCGATCGCCTTGATCCGGGCGTTCGCCTCGAAGGTCTCGCCGTCCTCCTCGGGCTCGGGCAGGTCGCGGCCGACCGAGCCGAGGCCCTCGAGCCGGAAACCGAGCGGGCCGAGCACGGCCTCGATTTCCTCGACCTTGTGGGGGTTTCCGGTGGCGACGAGGAGGGTTCGATCGGGATTTTCCAATGATTCTCCTTGCCAGACGAGGTGGCCGGATTACTGTCCGGGAACCGGCCGGCCGCCAAAGGTAGGGCCGTACCCAGGAGGAGGAAAGTCCATGTCCCAGCGTTCCGCCGTCCGTGCCGCAGTCCTTGCGGCAATCGCCGTCGCCTCGATGCCTTCCGGCGCTCTCGCCGGCTTCCTCGCGGCATCCGCGAGCCGCGACGCCACCATCTACTCGGGCTCCTCCTCGACCGCCAACGGGGCCGGGCAGTACCTGTTCGTGGGCCGCACGAACTCCGGCGCACTCCGACGGGCCCTGCTGCAGTTCGACCTGTCCGCGATCCCGACCGACGCGGTGATCGTGTCGGCGACGCTGAACCTGCATCTGACGCAGGCGGCGAGCGGGGAACACATGGTGTCGGCCCACCGCGTCCTGGGCTCGTGGACGACCGGATCCTCGGATCCGACCGGGAACGAGGGAACCGGAGCGGCGGCCGCCCCGGCGGATGCGACCTGGACCAGCCGCAGCTTCGGCTCGCCGGACATGGACTGGGCGAACGCCGGCGGCGACTTCGCCGCGACCGCCTCGGGCTCGAGCCTCATCGGCACCGAGCTGGTCCGCTACTCGATCTCGTCCGCCGGCCTCGCCGCCGATGTGCAGGCGTGGCTCGCCGACCCGAGCGCGAACCACGGCTGGATCCTTCTCGGCGACGAGGCGGTGAACCAGTCCGCCCGCCGGTTCGGCAGCACCGACGGCTCGGCCGAGTTCGCGCCGACGCTCGAGGTCGAGTGGACGGTGATTCCGGCTCCGGGCGCGGCGGCGCTCCTCGCGATCGCGGGCCTCGTCCGCCCCCGTCGCCGCCGCTGAATCAGGTCTGCAGCACGCCGGTCCGGAACTCGGCTTCGGTCGGCATCCGGGCCGCGATCCGCAGGCTTTCCGCGAGTTCCTCGCGGGTCCGCTCGGGATCGATCACGCGGTCGACCCAGCCGCGGGCCGCGCCGTAGAGGATGTCCTGCTGCTCGCGGTAGCTCGCCGAGATCGCCTCGAGCAGCTTCGCCCGCATCGCCTCGTCGACCTTCTCGCCCTTCCGCTCGCGGGCCGCGAGGTCGATCTGCAGAAGCGTGTTCGCCGCCTGCGCCGCCCCCATCACCGCGCACTTCGCCCCGGGCCACGCCAGCGTCAGGAACGGGTCGAACGCCCGCCCGCACATCGCGTAGTTCCCGGCGCCGTAGCTTGAGTTGAGGATGAGCGAGATCTTCGGCACCACGCAGTTGCTCATCGCGTTCACCATCTTCGCGCCCGAGCGGATGATGCCCCCCTGCTCGCTGTCGCGGCCGACCATGAAGCCGGTGGTGTCGTGCACGAAGACGATCGGCAGCCGCTTCTGGTTGCAGTCCATGATGAACCGCGCCGCCTTGTCGGCCGAGTCGTCATAGATGACGCTCGGCATGTTCATCGCGACCGACGGCCCGGCCTTCCCGCCCGGCATCTTCCGCGGGGTGATCTTCTTCTGGTTCGCGACGATCCCGCACGGCCAGCCGCCGATGCGGGCGTAGGAACAGACGAGCGAGCGACCGTAGTCGGCCCGGTACTCGTCGAGGGTTCCCGCGTCGACGACGCACGCGAGCAGCTCGGTCACGTCGTACTGCTGCCCCGGCTCGCCCTTGAAGATCGCGTACGCCTCCTCGCCGGCGCGGGCCGCGGCGACCGGGGCGAAAGGTGGCGTCGCGGCGGGCGGGGCCGACCGCGTGGCCTCCATCACGCTGCGGAGCCGGGCGAGGCACGAGTCGTCGTCCTTCTCGCGGAAGTCGATGGTGCCCGAGATCTCGGCGTGCATCGCGGCGCCGCCGAGCTCCTCGCTCTCGACTTCCTGCCCGATCGCGGCCTTCACGAGGGCGGGGCCCGCGAGGTACAGGCCGCTTCCTTCCGTCATGAGCAGCGTGTCGCAGAGCACCGGCAGGTAGCCGCCACCCGCGACGCAGTTGCCCATGATCGCGGCGATCTGGGGGATGCCTTTCGCGCTGATGACCGCGTTGTTGCGGAAGATCCGGCCGAAGTCGTCGGTGTCGGGGAAGACGTCCTCCTGCAGCGGCAGGAAGACGCCCGCGCTGTCGACGAGGTAGAGGAGCGGAAGCCGGGCCCGCTCGGCGATCGACTGGGCGCGGATGATCTTCTTGCAGGTCATCGGGAAGAACGCGCCCGCCTTCACCGTCGCGTCGTTGGCGACGATCATGCAGAGGCGGCCGTCGACCGAACCGATCGTGGTGACGACGCCCGCGGACGGGGCCCCGCCGTACTCGCGATACATGCCGTGGGCGGCGAAGAGGCCGACCTCGAAGTCGCTCGTGCCCGCGTCGATCAGTTTCGCGATCCGTTCCCGGGCCGTGAGGCGGCCGTGGCGGTGCTGCCGCTCGATGCCGCCCGGGCCACCACCCTGTCGGATCACCTCGGCGGCGGCCCGGGTGGCGGCGACGGCGGCGGCGAGACCGGCCTTTGGGGTGGCGTCAGCGGCGTTCGTTGGACTCTTGGCCATTGGGGAGGATCCTTCGCCACAGAGGAAAGGGCGGATCCGGAGCATATCGGGAGACCCTGCTCAGTACCGATAAGTGCATCGATTGGACAGGCCAATTCAGCGTCCGGATAGTCCTACGGCGGATCTGAATCCTATAACTCGCAGTTTTGGACAGGCCAAACTGCGAGCTCTTGGACAGGCCAAACTCCCCGAGCGGAGGTCCTCGCTTCGGTCGACCCACGTTTCCCGCCATCACCTCCGCCCGATGTTCCCTTCCGTACCGCCCGATCCGTTGCCTCCCTCGCACCTTTCCCGTACATTCCCCGATTCACCAAACGCCAAGCCACGAACCCGCCGAGGCCCGACGATGGCCTCGGCCCACGGACCAGACCCGATGACGATTTCCGCAGCCAAGAAGTCCGCCACGATCAAGACCCACCAGCGTTCGGCCGCCGATGTCGGCTCGCCCGAGGTGCAGGTCGCGATCCTGACCGAGCGCATCTCCGCCCTCCAGGATCACTTCAAGGGCCACGCGAAGGACCACGCCTCGCGTCGCGGCCTGCTCCTCATGGTCGGCAAGCGCAACCGGCTCCTGAAGTACCTCGCGTCGAGCGATCGCGAGCGGTACCAGGAGCTCATCAAGCGGCTCGGCCTCCGCAAGTGACCGTACTCCCGGCGCCGCATCCCGCGGCATCGGGCCGGTGACGGTTCCTTCGGTCCTCCGACCTCGAGAAAGCCCGTACCCGGCCCCCTGCCCCGCGGCGGCGCCTTCCCGGCCGCACGAGCGGCCATCCTCCATTGGTCCGGCGATCGCCGGCCATACCTGAAAGAAGGGACAGCCCCATGGCTCTCACCCACGCATACGTCGAACGCCAGATCGGCGGTCGCACCCTCCGCCTCGAGACGGGCAAGGTCGCCCGCCTCGCGAGCGGCGCCGTCGTCCTCACCTACGCCGACACCGTGCTCCTCGCGACCGCGGTCCGCGCCGACCCGCGGCCCGGCATCGACTTCTTCCCCCTGACCTGCGACTACCGCGAGAAGACCGGCGCCGCGGGCAAGTTCCCCGGCGGCTTCCGCAAGCGCGAGGGCCAGCCCTCCGAGAAGGAGATCCTCACCATGCGGATGATGGATCGCCCGATCCGTCCCCTCTTCCCCGAGGGCTTCATGGACGAGATCCAGCTCCAGGCGTGGGTCATGAGCCATGACGGCCAGAACGACGCCGACGTGCTCGCCTGCACCGCGGCCAGTGCCGCGCTCAACCTGACCGACGCCCCCTACCAGGGCCCGGTCGCGACGGTCCGCGTCGGTCGCATCATGACCGAGCAGGGCTCGCAGTTCGTGCTGAACCCGACCCAGGCCCAGATGGACTACTCCGACCTCGACCTGGTGCTCTCCGGCCACGCCGACGGCATCAACATGATCGAGGTCGGCGCCGCCGAGGTCACCGAGGACGTCGTGCTCGGCGCGATCAAGTTCGGTTACGAGGAGGGTGTCAAGCCGCTCCTCGCGATGATGCAGGAGCTCCGCCAGAAGGCGAACGCCCCGGCGGTCCGCGCCGGCGCGTGCTTCACGCCGTCCGACGCGGTCATGGCGACCGTGAAGGAGAAGGCCTACGACCGCATGGTCGAGGCCCGCAAGATCCACGGCAAGAGCGCCCGCAACGACGCGGTCGACGCCCTGAAGAAGGAGATCCTCGACACGCACTTCACGACCCCCGCGGGCGTGCCGTACTCCGACCACCTCGCCGCCGAGACCCGCCGCAAGGAGGCCAAGGAAGCCCTGCGGATCCTCGAGAAGAAGGTCTGCCACTCGCTCGTCGGCCAGAAGGGCATCCGCGCCGACGGCCGCGGCCTCAAGCAGATCCGACCGCTCGACATGTCGGTCTCGGTCTTCCCCCGAACCCACGGTTCGGCGTTCTTCCAGCGGGGCGAGACGCAATCGCTCGTCACCTGCACGCTCGGCACCGTGAAGGACGAGCAGATCGTCGACGGCCTCCTCGCCGAGTACGCGAAGAAGTTCTACCTTCACTACAACTTCCCGCCGTTCTGCACCGGTGAGGCCGGCCGCATCGCCGGGCCCGGCCGCCGCGAGATCGGCCCCGGCGCCCTCGCCGAGCGCTCGCTGCTCGGCATCCTGCCGACCGCCGAGGAGTTCCCCTACACCATCCGCCTCGTGAGCGACATCACCGAGAGCAACGGCAGCTCGAGC
>JBEIUL010000574.1:0-1625 GCA_040374395.1 Phycisphaeraceae bacterium | reverse complement strand
CTCATCAGCGGATGCCGCGAGGACTTTCGCCGCCGGCTCCGCCGCATCCCGGACGTCAGTTTCCTTCCCAAGCCCTTCCTGGCCTCGGAGGCCCTCGACCTCGTCCGCGCCGCCCTGATCGCCTCGAACGGGACGCCGAACGGGATGAAAGCCGGCGACTGACTGGCGAACCATCGTTCCCAAGGAAACCAACATGAGCGGACTTCCCAAGATCCTCGTCGCCGACGACGACCGTCGGCTGCTCGAATCGCTCACCGTCCGCCTCCGGAACGCCGGCTTCGAGGTCCGTTGCGCCGAGGACGGCTATCAGGCCGTTCAGCTGGCCAACCGGTGGCGACCGGATGTCGCGATCCTCGACATCAACATGCCGGCGGGCGACGGCTTCTCGGTGCACGAGCGGATCAAGTCGCTCCGCGGCGGGGTCCTCGAGGGCGTGCCGATCATCTACCTGACCGGCGAGCGTTCGCCGCGGGTCACGCGCTCGGCCAAGGCGCACGGCGCGTTCGCCCTCGTGCACAAGCCCTACGACGCCGCATCGCTCGTCGAGACCGTGTACTCGGCCCTTGCCGACCCGCCGGAACTCCGGCCGATCGCCTGATCGCATGCATCCCGTCGCGAGCGGGCCCGGATCGTCGCGCGAACCGATCGTTTCCGCAGCTCGGTCCGCCTCGGTCGGGCCCGCGGGGCGCGGATGGGCCGCGCCGGGGAGCGGGACGGGACCGCCGGGCACCGGAAGTGAAATCGAAGGCGTTCGCGGTCGAGTCCCAGGCCCCTCGGAGCGGCGCGGCGGCATTCGCCGCCGTTCCAGACCCGGAAGCCAATGAATCCGTTCCCGCCGCAGTCGGGCGAGACGCCGCCGGCGGGAGTGACGCGGAACGAGGTCGATGGAGAACCGGATTCCCGGATCCCGCCGGCATCGATGGACGGCCCGCTCGCGAAGGACACGACCCCCAGGTCGCGGCCAGGGGTGCTCGACGCTTCGGATGGAAGGCCGATCAGCGCCGCTCGACGTCGCCCATGCCCCCGTCGGTGATCGTGGGCCCGTGCTCATCGGTCACGACGTCGTTCGAGGCGTCGCCCGATGCAGGCGGGCGCGAGCAGCCAGCGGGACGCGGCCGGGACGCGGCGAGGGATGATTCGAAGAGGTGCTCGAGGCGACGCATGACGGCACGGTCGCTTGCGCCCGGTGCGGCGCCCGGGGCCGGCTCACTCCTCGAGCCACGGCGGCGGGCGACGCAGGCGGTGATACTCGTCGATCAGCTCGGCGCGGGCCCGCCGGAACTCGGATTCCTCCTCGAAGACCTCCTCGGGCAGGCCGACCGCCACGGCGACCTCGAGCGACAGGTCGGGGCAGTCGGGACACGCCGCGACCGCCGCGTACGGGACGTTCTCCTCGTCGTCCCAGACCGCCGATCCCTCGAGGTACGGCCGGTTCAGGACAAGGGCATACCCCTCGCGACGGGCGATCGCCGTAACGACCTCCGCGACCTCCTTGCGGACCAGCTCTCGCTCGGTCCCAGTCGCCTCGGCCATCTCCTGACGCAACGACTCCCGGTCGGCCTCCCCACGGGCCTTTACCTCGTCGATCCGCGTCGCGATCGACTGCGAGTACGACTCGCTTTCGG
>JBEIUL010000029.1:0-12120 GCA_040374395.1 Phycisphaeraceae bacterium | reverse complement strand
GCTCGGCGCCCAGCCGAACGGCGGGGTCTACCTGATCGTGCGGCCCAAGGCCTCGCTGCCGGAAGAACAGCGGTTCTACCTCGGCTACTACAAGCTCGGGCCGGGCCCGAACTACGTCCTCTACCGGCCCTACCACCTCTGCCACCTCGAGACGCCGAGGGCGATCCGGGCCGCGATGGACGGGCGGCCGGTCCTGGCCCCCGGGCAGTCCGGGCGGCTGCTCGGCGCGGGACCGGCCTCGATCCGGCCGACCTGCGACGTGTTCGCGCGGGCCAAGCGCGACCTCCGGGCGGGCGAGACGATCGAGCATGCGATCGGCAGCGATGCGTGCTACGGCATCCTCGACCGGCGCGACGCGGAAGGAATCCCGATCGCCCTGCTCGAGGCTCCGACCGTGCTGCGCCGCGACGTGGCCCGCGACGAGCCGCTCACCCTCGACCACCTCGACCTGCCCGAGGTCGAGCTGACCCGGCTCTGGACCCGCCAGGCGGCACGGCTCGCGTCGCTCGCCGACGGCCGCGCGTGAGGCCCGACGCCGCCCGCGGCATCGCGTCGCCCCTCACTCCGCCGGCACCGTCTTGCCCTTGGCCCATTCGCGCAGCTCGCCGATCTTGCCCGCCATCACCCGCGAGATCGGCGGGCTTGACGCGAAGGCCTGCAGGAGGTCGGCGTCGGTCAGGGCCCTCGCCTCGTCGCCGAACGCCTCGCGCATCGCCGACTCGATCGCGGCCTCGATCTCGGCGCCGCTGAAGCCCTCCGACGCGGCGGCGAGCCGCGCGAGGTCGAACGACTTCGGGTCGCGCTTCCGCTTCGCGAGGTGGATCTCGAGGATCTTCCGGCGCACCTCGGGCGTGGGCAGGTCGACGAAGAACACCTCGTCGAAGCGGCCCTTCCGCAGCAGTTCCGGCGGCAGCGCCGAGATGTCGTTCGCGGTGGCGGCGAGGAAGCTCGGAGACGTCCGCTCCTGCATCCAGGTCAGGAGCGTGCCGAACATCCGCCGCGAGAGGCCGCCGTCCGAGGAGAGGCTCGCGGCGCTGGCGAACCCCTTCTCGATCTCGTCGATCCAGAGCACCGCCGGGGCCAGCCGGTCGGCCTGCTCGAGCGACTCCCGCAGCTTCCGTTCGCTCTCGCCGATGTACTTGTCGAAGAGGGCGCCCGCGTCGAGCCGCAGCAGCGGAACGGACCAGGCGGTCGCGATCGCCTTCGCCGCGAGGCTCTTGCCCGCCCCCTGCACGCCGAGCAGCAGCACCCCGCGCGGCGGCCTCAGGCCGAACGCGGCGGCCTCGTCGGCCCGGTCGAGGTGCCGCTTCGCGAGCCACGCCTTGAGGTTCGCGAGCCCGCCGATCTCGTCGAGCGAGACCGGGCTTTCCACGAACTCCAGCACCCCGCCGAGGTCGCCGAGGACGTTTCGCTTGCGCACCAGCACCGTCGAGAGGTCGCGGTCGTCGAAGCGGTGCTCGTGCAGGGCCGCATCGGTCACCAGGCGACGGACCTGCTTTCGCGACAGGCCGCGCAGGTTCCGCACGAGCCGGGCGAAGTTCGAGCGGCGGATCGCCACGTCGATCGGGCGGATCTTCCGCACGTCGCGGACCACGTCGCGGACGATCGCCTCGATCTCGGCATCGCTCGGGGGCGGCAGCTCGATCACGTGCGCCTCGGCGAGGGCGTCCTTCGGCGGCGGAAGCGTCCGCTCGACGAGCACCACCGCCCCGAGGGCCGCGTGGGCCGCGGCGGCCGCCTCCTTGAGCGCCCGTGCGGTCCGGGGATCGTCGAGGTGCCGCGCGAGGTCGTGGAAGACGGTCACCGCGCGACCGGACCCGTTCGGCGACGCGAGCCACGCGAGCGCGGCGGCCGGATGTTCGCTCTCGGGCAGGGCTGCGGACTGGAGCCGGCCGTCGGAAAGGCCCCGCACGATCGACCACTGGCGCAGGGCCATGCCGGCCCCGATCGCCCCGGAGATCCGTTCGCGGATGTCCGCCTCGTCGTCGGTGACGATCACCACCAGCGGATGCATCCCGTCGAGGTCGCGGGCGAGGATGCCGTCCGGGTCCGGCTCCCGGGGCGGCGGCGGCGGAGAGGAGGCTGCGGCCATGATGCGGCGAGTGTACCGATCGCCGCGGGCTCGACCGCGACGGCCCCCTCGTGCGATGATCCTCGACGCCATGGCCGCGCCTCCTCACGATCTCGCACCCCGCATCGACCTCCTCCTCGAGGCGACGGACCGCGCCGGAGCCCTCGCCCTCGAGTGGTTTCGCCGTCCGGATCTCGCGGTCGAGCGCAAGGCCGACGAGTCGCCGGTCACGCAGGCCGACCATGCGTGCGAGTCGCTGCTCCGCGAGGCGATCCGCGCGACGTTCCCGCACGACGGGCTGCTCGGCGAGGAGCACGGCCACGAGCCGGGCTCGAGCGGCTTCACCTGGATCATCGATCCGATCGACGGCACGGTGAGCTTCGCCCGCGGCGTGCCGCTCTTCGGCACGCTCGTCGCGATCGAGCACGCGACCGCGGCCGGCCGCGAGGTCGTGGCCGGAGCCTGCGAACTGCCCGCCCTCGGCGAGCGGATCTGGGCGGCGAAGGACCGGGGCGCCTGGTGGGACCGCGCGGGCCTCGCGACCGTACCCGCCCGCGTGAGCCCCGCGCCGCGGCTCGACCGGGCCCTCGTCAGCACCACGGGTTTCGATTACTTCAGGGCGGCGGGTTCCCTGCCGACGCTCGACCGCCTGCAGCGGGTCGCGGGCCGGATCCGCGGCTGGAGCGACTGCTACGGCCTGGCCCTTGCCGCCACCGGCCGCTGCGACGCGGTCGTCGAGCCGTGGATGAAGCCGTGGGATTCCGGCCCGTTCCCGGTGATCTTCGCCGAGGCGGGCGGCGTCTTCACCGACTGGAGCGGCCGGACGGACGTGCGCGGCCAGACCGCGGTCGCCGCCAACCCCCTGCTGCACCGCGAGTTGCTCGCGATCCTCGGGCCGGACGGGCGGTAGTTCCCAAAATCCCGTCGTTTCTCTGGCGTGAACGCGATTACGGGCTAGTTTTGGGACCGGTGCGGGAGGGAGAAAGGGATCTCCCCGCCCCGACGACGATCGCCCGGCTTGGTCCGGGCATGTCGCGTCCGTCCCGAGTCCCTTGGCAGGGAGAGAGAAGCGTCATGTTGCAATCCGTCCTCCGCGCCGCGCCCCTGGCGGCCGTCGTCGTGCACGCCGCGAACGCCGGGCTGGTGAGCGGCTCGTCCTCCGTCGACTTCATGCAGGTGGCCTCGGGCTTCATCGACATCGAGAACCCCGGCACCGGCACCTTCACCGACATCACGAGCATCCTGACGCCCCCGGTCGGCTCGTTCCTCGACCTGCAGGGCGTGATCCCCGGACAGCGGGCGTTCCTCGCGTCGCTTCAGTTCGCGTCGGTCGAGACGAGCACCAATCGATTCGACTTCGACTTCGAGGCCGAGTCGGCGGCCTTCGAGACGAGCTCGCTCGAGTTCTTCTTCAGCGGCGGCCGGGTCGACGTGAGCTCGCCGCTCGCGGCGACGGTGCGGCTCGAGGGTCTCTTCGGCGGCGGAGGCGGCGCAGCGGCCTTCCTCTACGTCTACGGGAACGCCGGGCCGTCGCTCTACTTCCCATCGTCCGATCCCGTCGTGGCCGAGATCTCGCTCGGCGCCGGTGACCACACCATCGCCTGGGGCGTGCTCGTCGACCAGACCGGCGGCGTCGCCGACCTCGAGGGCTCGCTCACGTTCACCTTCGTGCCGGCACCGGGCGCCCTCGCCCTCGTGGGGGTCGCGACGCTGGTCGTGAGCCGCCGCCGCCGGGCCTGAGCTTGCCCAGATTCACCAGGCCCCTCAACGGGCCCGCGGGACGACTCCCCAGGAGCGCCCCGCGGGCCCGCTCTTTTCGGTCGGCAGACCACCGGTCGGTCGGCAGACCACCGGTCGGTCGGCAGACCACCGGTCGGTCGGCAGACCACCGGTCGGTCGGCAGACCACCGGTTTGCAATCGCCCCCCCGCATCCGGTACGTTCTGTCGACGCGGGGCCGGTCCGTTCCGGGCCCGATGGAGAGGATGAGGCGATCCACGCCTCGGGAAACAGGGAGATGGAAATGTCGAATCGCTTGTTTGTGCCGCTCTGCGCGGCGTTGGTGGCAACCCCCGCGCTGGCGGGGGTGGTCGGCGGCTCGGGCACGATCGATCGCATGCAGACCGCCGCGGGATACATCGATCTGGATGCGGGCGGGGAGTTCATCGCCGATCTCGTGGGCATCGATGCCCCGCCGGTCGGCTCGTTCATCTTCCTCGGCGGAGGCATCCCCGGAGTCGAGTCGTTCTTCGGCGAGCTTACGTTCGCCTCGACCACCGGACCGGTCGCCCGCTTCGAGTCGATCAGCTCGCTTTCGGTCGATCCGTTCGCGTTCCCCGAGAACGAGTGGGCCTTCGTGGGCAATCGGGTCACCTTCTCGACCACGGTCGCCGTCGACGTGTTCATGCTGGTCGATCTCAACCTCGAGGGCGGCGGCCTCGGATTCCTCGAGATCTACGGCGACTCCTCGGGTCCGTTCCTGAATCCCGTCGGCGGCACTTGGGGCGTGGCCTTCACCCTCGCCGCCGGCACGCACACGATCGCGTGGGGCGCGATGTCGAGCCCCGCCGGCGGCGTGGCCGAGATGGATGGCTTCCTCACGCTCACGCTCGTGCCCGCGCCCGGCGCGATGGCGCTGCTCGCGGTGGCTGGCCTCATCAGCGGCCAGCGGCGTCGTCGCTGATTGGAAGGTCAGGACCGGTTTCAACGGTCTCCCCGCGGGGGCGGTCACAAGCCGCCCCCGCGGTCCGTTTTCTGGACATGCCGACCCCAGCCCTCGACCGAGAACCACGCGGAAACCGGCCACCGTGGACCGGGAACCCGCGGAAACTCGACGGCGCTCCCGAACCGCCTTGCCCAACCGTCATTCCCGGCGTACGTTGACCCGGTCCGAAGGGTCTACCGCCTTTCGGACGAGGCGTGCGGAGGCGGCCGGTCCGCTTCCACACGGGGAACTTGAGGGAAAGGGAACCCATGTCGTGCTCTCGTCTCGCGGCGGTCGCCGCGGTTGCGGTGTCCGGTCCGGCCCTCGCCGGCATCGTCGGCTCGCCGGCCGATTTCTCGCTGATGCAGGTCGGCCGCGGCTACATCGACATCCAGAACCCGTTCGCCACCGGGATCAGTTCGGCGTCCATCGCCAACCCGCCCGTGGGATCTTTCCTGCTCCTCGGCGGCGGCGTCCCGAACGTGGAGCGGTTCCTGAGCGTCCTCGAGTTCGACCAGACGACCACCTCGTCGACCGGACACCTCTCGATCTTCTCGTTCCGGAACGAGGTCGAGGTCGATCCGTTCGCCCTGCCCCAATTCGAGTACGCCTTCGCCGGCAATCGGCTCGAGTTCACCACCGACGCCGAGGGCAGCTTCCTCGTGACGGGCGCGACCCAGGGCTCGGGCGGCGGCGCGATCTTCTTCTACGACTACGCCGACCCGACGAGCCTCGAGATCGTCCCGATCGTCATGGATGAGTTCCTGCTCTCGAAGTCGTTCGGCGCCGGCAGCCACACCATCGTGTGGGGCGTGCTGGCCGACCCCTCGGGCGGCATGGGCGACTGGGAAGGCGTCGCATCGGTGTTCGTCGTGCCCGCCCCCGGCGCCGCGGCCCTGCTGGCTGTCGCCGGACTCGTCGCGGGCCGCCGACGTCGCGGCTGAGACAAAGGTTCCACCCCTCCGAACCGACCGACGGGCGGCCGCAAGGCCGCCCGGCGTGCTTTCACGCCGCCCGGCGAGCACCGTTACTCAATCGTGGTTCCCGAGAGCCCACCGAAGTTCGATGCTCGCGCGTGACCCGAGCCGGTCCGCTCCTACCTTCGCCGGGTGGGAAACGCCGTCGCGTCGGAGCCGGGCACTGATGCTCCTCGCTCCCCGCGAAGGCGAACGCAACGGCCCGGGCGTTCCCACCGACCCGGACCTTGGAGGGAAAAAGGATCATGCACGCTCGTCGTCTCATGGCGCCGTCACTCATGGCGGCCCTGCTCGCGATCGCCGGTCATGCCCACGCGGGCATCGTCCTGGGTGAGGTGAACCGGATGGACACCGGCGCCGGTCTCATCGACCTCGACCATCCGGTCCCGGACCCGTTCACCGACCTCGCCTCGATCGATGACCCGCCGGTCGGGTCTTTCCTGATCGTCGAGGCCTCGGGCCCGACGTCTCGGCGTTCAACTCGGGCATCGAGTTCAGCTCGATCTCCGGCCCGGACGCGGTCTTCTCGTTCTCGAACGGCGGATACCTCTCCCCGTGGCATCTCGGCGAGTACGAGTTCGCCTTCGTGGCCAGCCGTCTCGTCTTCAGCACCAGCCACGGGGTGCAGGTGACGCTGCTCGGAAACGTCAACACCGCGGGAACCGGATACGGGTTCTTCGAGGTCGGCGGCGACGTCGCGGGCGTGGTCTCGTTCGGCGCGGGAAGCGTGAGCTACACCACGACGCTCGGTGCGGGCACGCAGGCGATCTCCTGGGGCTCGCTCATCGGGAACGCCGGGGGCTCGGCCGGGTTCGTCGGAACGATGACGCTCACGCTGATTCCCGGGCCGGGTAGTTTCGCGCTCTTCGCGGCGGCGGGACTGGTCGGACGACGGCGAAGTCGCCGGTGAGCGGTCGAGGGGCACGCGGCGGGCGGTTTCCGGTGGACCGCCCGCCGCCGCGGGGCGTCGACCCGGTCGACCGTCGCCGGCGGTACGAACGTCCGAGCCTGATGGTCTGGACGAACGACCCACGACAAGTGGATGCGGCTCCACTTCGGGCACTGCCAGCTGCACCTCGATTTCCTCCACCCGGGCTGAGGACCGGACGGCGACCCGCTGGCCATACACTCCGGCCCGCATGCCGGCCGCGCCCGATCTCCTCATGATCATCGCCATCGGCCTCGCCGGCGGCATCGCCGGCGGGCTGCTCGGTCTCGGCGGCTCGGTCGTGATGATCCCGCTGCTGACATTCACGCTCGGGCCCGACCAGCAGCTCTACCAGGCCGCGTGCCTGGTCGTGAACGTCCCGGTGGGCATCGTCGCGACGATCCGGCACCGCCGCAGCAAGAACATCCGAGGCGATCTGGTCCGGACCATGCTTCCGCTCGTCGCGATCGGCGCGGTGCTCGGGGTGCTGCTCTCGAACAACCTCGACGGAAAGCGGCTGCTCGTGGTGTTCGGCTCGTTCCTGATCTACACCTCGCTCGCCGAGGCGGTCGGGCTTGTCCGCACGAAGGGCGACCATCCGCCGCCCGATCGTGTCGCCCCGGGCCTCGCCCGCTCGATCGCCGCGGTGACCGGCGTCTCGAGCGGCCTGCTCGGGATCGGTGGCGGCACGCTGATGATGCCGCTCCTTCGGGGTCTCGCCCGGCTGCCGCTCCGGCAGGCGGTCGGCACGAGTTCCGCCGTCACGATCGCCGCTGCGGCGGTCGCGGCGATCGCGAAGAACGCGACGCTCTCGGGCCTCGTGCGGGGCGACGGTTCGCCGCTCACGCTGTCGGCCAGCCTGAGCCTCGCCGCCCTGCTCGCCCCGACCGCGATCGGGGGCGGGTTCGTGGGGGCCGCCCTGGTGTACCTGCTGCGGGTCAACAGCGTCCGCTGGATCTTCCTGATCCTGATCGGCCTGTCCGGGATTCGCATGATCGGTCTCGGGCTCGCCTGAAGCCCGGGCGGCGGAAACGCCGACGCTCGACATTCCGGGGAAATCCTCCCTACGATCGTCGCCCCAAGGCACCGGATCCGGCCGGCACGCCGTTCGCAAAGGTCCTTCCCACCAGCCATGATCAAGCTCCTCAACAACTTCAAGACCGCGCTCCTCCTCGGCGGCCTCTTCGCCCTCCTCGTCTGGGTCGGTTCGTTCTGGGGGGTGAACGGCATGCTCGTCGCGGGTGTCCTCGCGACGGTCATGAACGTCGGCGCGTGGTTCTTCAGCGACCGGATCGCCCTCATGAGCATGCAGGCCCAGGAGGTCGACGAGAAGACCGCGCCGCAGCTCGTGTCGATGGTCCGTCGACTCGCCGAGCGGGCGAACCTGCCGATGCCGCGGGTCTACATCTGCCCGCACGACGTGCCGAACGCATTCGCGACCGGCCGAAGCCCGCGGAAGGCCGCGGTCGCGGTCACGCAGGGCGCCCTGCGGATCCTCGACCAGCGCGAGCTCGAGGGCGTGATGGCCCACGAGCTGGCCCACGTGAAGAACCGCGACACGCTCATCTCGTGCGTCTCGGCGACGGTGGCGGGCATCTTCTCGATGCTCGCGCAGACCGCGCTCTTCTTCGGCGTGCCCCGCTCGAACGGCGAGGGCGGCGGCGGCCATCCGCTCGCGGGCATCGCGATCATCATCCTCGGCTCGATCGGCGCGGCCCTCATCCAGGCGATGATCAGCCGCAGCCGCGAGTACGTCGCCGACGCCGACGGGGCGGCGATCGCCGGTTCACCCGACGGCCTCATGTCGGCGCTCCGGAAGCTCGACGCGATGTCGCGGCGGATCCCGCTCGAGAACCCGAACCCGGCGATGAACCAGATGTTCATCGTCGAGCCTTTCTGCGGCGAGAAGCTCACGAACCTCTTCGCGACCCACCCGCCGACCGAGGAGCGGGTGGCCGCCCTGATGACGCTGCGGCCGGGCCGCACCGTCGCCTGAGGCCCGACCGACTCAGCGGCCGAGGCAGCCCTGGTGCCCGGCCGGAACGACCTGGCCCCAGAGGAACGCCTCCTGGGTCCGCCGATTCGAGTGGATCTTGAGCGGGGCCCAGACGAGCCCGTCGCCGGTCTCGCTCGGCGTGAACCGCAGCGTGAGGTTCGTCATCATGCCGTCCTTCTCGACGTTCACGAGCTCGACCCGGCCGCGCTCGCCGTCGAGCGAGGCGCTCAGGATCGGCTCGTCGTCGGGCTGCTCGGCGATCTGCACGGTGAAGTCGGCCGTCTTCCCCTGCTCGATGCGGCCGAACGAGATGCGGTAGTCCTGCATCTTGAAGGTCGGCTTCGGCATCGTCGACTCGAGCCGCATGCGGATGTCGACGAGCGGGCAGTCGGCGCGGTCGGTCTCGAGAACCCAGAAGAGCGGAACCGGCTCGCCCCCGAAGTCGCGGGCCATGTCGTAGGAAAGCACGTACTGGCTCCGCGGCGGGTCCTTGGCGGCGTCGAAGCCGATGAGGTTCGGCGGCTTGCCGCCCACCGCGCAGATGGTGAACGGCTGCTTGTCGAGGCTCTCGACGACGAGGCGACCGCTCGTCGGCTGGCCCTTCACCGCATTCACGTAGCCGGGCACGACGCGGACCGGGAGCGAGACCTCCATGCGGAGCTGCACGGGAATCACGCGGCTGTAGCCGTCGACGAGCACCTTGATGTCGGCCTTCTTCTGCCCGGGCGAGCTGTCCTTCTTCATGCTCGCCTTCAGCTCGACGAAGCCGCCCGGCGGGATCTCCTGCCCGACCAGGTCGTCGACGGTGGTGCACTTGCAGCTCGGCTGCACCGCGAGGATCGTGAGGGGCTTGTCGGAGGTGTTCTTGAGCTTCACCACCGCGTTCGGAACGACGCCCGGCGGGACCGTGCCGAAGTCCATGACCTCGGGCTCGAGGGTCACCGGCGGCGGGGCGTCCTCGGACGGCGGAGCCTCGGGCGCCGCCGTCGCGGCGGGAGCCGGAGCGACCGCGGCGGGAGCCGGAGTGATCGCGGCGGGAGCCGGAGTGATCTTGGAATCCGCGGACTCGGACGGGCAACCGCCGAGCGGAAGGACCGTGGCCGCAAGGACGAGCGAGGTGACGAGACCGGTAAGGCTCGGTCGAGCCGGGGCGAGTGGCATGAGGGAACCCATTCCAGAGTGAGGAGAGCGACGGGGCACGTCGTGGATCGGCCAGATCGGGCTCCGCGGGCCCGAGAAGGGCCGATGCGGAGCGAGTCGCCGAGTGTACGGCGACGCCCCGTGCGGGCTGCTGCCCATCGGAGCACAACGATGCAATCGATCCTGCGGAGGAAGGTCCGGGGAGTCCGGCCGAGACCGTCCGAGAACCGTACCGGGACCTCAATCGGGCCTCGGAGCGTCCGGGGAACTGCCGGTCGCACCGCTATTTCCGCCTTTTCCATGCAGGTCGATTTGCCCTTCCTCGGGATCGAAGTATGGTCGGTCTGTCGGGAAACCCTCCGATCCTGGCGACGGTGAAAGCCGCTCGCAAGAGGAGACGAACAGCGTCTCCAAGGGGCAGAGAGAGATGGGCGAATGCCGTTCGACGGCTTTCCCCGGTGTCTCACGCTCCAGGATCGATGGACCCGGCCGAGGCCTTGCCTCGACCTCCTTTCGCCCTTTTCCCTCCCTCCGCCCCCGGCCTCGTGCCGGGGGTATTTTTTGTTCCACGGTCGACCGGACTCCCCTCCCCTCGACCCGGCCCCGCCGAACCCATACCTTGCCCGACCCGTCGATTCCCGCCGCGGGCCTCCCTACCCCTTCCTTCCCCGGACCACCATGAACAGCGTTGACCTCCGTCCCGGCATGGCCATCAAGTACGACGGGAACCTCTTCCTGATCACCGAATTCACCCACGTCACCCCCGGCAACCTCCGGGCGTTCGTCCAGGTGAAGTTGCGGAACCTGAAGTCGGGAGCGCTGATCGACAAGCGGCTCCGCTCGGGCGAGCAGGTCGAGCAGGTCGATCTCGACCGCCGGGGCATGGAGTACCTCTACCAGCAGGGCGAGAAGTTCATCTTCATGGACAGCCAGAACTACGAGCAGGTCGAGCTCGCGGCCGGCTTCGTCGGCGACTTCCCGCTCTACATCCTGCCGAACTCCGAGGTCATCGTCCTCTGGTGCGACGGCAAGGCGGTCTCGATCGAGCTGCCGAAGACGGTGACGCTGACCATCACCGACACCGCTCCCGGCATCAAGGGCGCGACCGCGACGAACCAGCTCAAGGAAGCGACCTGCGAGACCGGGCTCAAGACCCGCGTGCCGCCGTTCATCGCCAACGGCGAGAAGATCATTATCTCGACCGAAGACGGCAGCTACAAGAGCCGGGCGTGATTCGGGCGGCGGACGCCGCTCACGGTGCCGCGTCAAGGCCGGCACGCCGCAGGGCGTGCTTCGCGATCTGCGCGAGCACGACGAGCACCGCCACCGTGCTCGCGACGCCGACCGCGAACATCCACGGCCGGTCCTTCGCGAGGTCGAACAGGCTCATGCGGCCGTTCTCGCCGGTGGCC
Organism: Phycisphaeraceae bacterium; assembly: GCA_040374395.1. Classification (GTDB taxonomy): domain Bacteria; phylum Planctomycetota; class Phycisphaerae; order Phycisphaerales; family SM1A02; genus JBEIUL01. Next base: position 893 of record JBEIUL010000029.1, on the reverse strand, counting down.
CCGGCGGCGGCGACCGAACCGAGCCACGCCACGAGGATCGTGCGTGGGGCCATGCCGACCAGCGTGCCCAGGAGGTACGGCGCGGGCCGCGTGCCGCACGAGGCCAGCGCGAGATTGCAGAGCGCGAACGGCGAGTTCGGCGGGAAGCGCACGAGCGTGGTCACGAGCAGGCTCCGGCCGAAACCGCGACCGACGAGCGACTCGCGGACGACCCGCCACCGCTCGTTGCGATCGATCCAGGCCCGCACCGAGTCGCCCGCGACGAGCCGCGAGACGAGATAGCCGAGGATCGCCGCGAGCCCGATGCCGAGGCCCGCCCCGGCGGCGCCGCGACCGAAGCCTAGAATCCAGCCGCCGGCGAACGCCTGGGCGAAGGTGGGAAGCAGGCCGAGGCCGGCGCAGCCCGCGAACACCAGCACGTAGACGATCAGCGCCGACTCGCCGAAGCGGGTGAAGAACGCCTCGGCGTCGGCGACGCTCACGACGAGCGTCACGCCGAGGATGCCGGGCAGCGTGCCCAGACCAGCGCGAGGGCTCCGCTGATCGCGGCGCGGGCGCGGGTCGCCCGGTCGAGGACCTGAGTCGCGTGATTCGGGCGGTCGTTCATCGTCTGGCCGGGTGTGGCCGGATGCGGCCGTTTCAGCGTCCGTTTCAGCGTCCGTTTTAGCGGCCGGGGATGTCGATCGGCGGCGGCGGAGGAGGAGGCGTCGTCTCGGGCTGGCTGCCCGACGGTCCGGCGAACGGCGCGTCGGGATGGGCCGGCTCGTCGACGGGCTCTTCCTTGGGGATCACCATCGGCTTCAAATGCATGAGGTCGTCGCCGTCGCGATCCGCCTCGGGCCGCGGCTCACCCTCGTGCTCGGCCTCGAGCGTCTCGAGGTACTTGCGGCGGG